>NZ_JCAFRS010000006.1:0-272704 GCF_059368435.1 Stenotrophomonas sp. YJH_SMC_54
AGTGGCCCAGCGCGTGAACCACGCTGGATCTAGTGATCCAGTCATCGTTGCAGTGCGCAGTAGATTGCCGCCACCTCCCAACGTCTTCACCCGAGCTTCCATCGTCTGTACGACAGATGCGTCAGCCTTTCCGCCAAGCGACGTCTGGATGCCCGATATCTGCTGCGCCTGAGACGCCTGCGCCTGCCCCTGCTCTGTCACCTGGGTCTTCAGCTGATTGAAGCCGCTGGCCGATACATCCCCCACCTGTGTTTTCAGGCTCGCCAGGTCCTGCGCAGTCGCATCCAGCGTGGTCCCCTGCTGGATCACCGTGGTCTGCAGCTGGTTGAACGCGGTTGCGTTCACGTCGCCAACCTGCGTCTTGAGGCTGGTCAAGTCCTGAGCCGTCGCCTCCAGTTTCTGGCCCTGTTGGGTGACCGTCGCGGTGAGCCCCTGGATTGCAGCGGAATTGGCATCTGCCTTGGCATTCACCCCATCAACGCCGGTCTGCAGCTGGGTGATCTGCTGCGAGGTGGTCTCTATCTTGTCCTCGGCGGTCGTGACGCGCGTCGTTAGCTGCTGCAAGGCGGTGGTGTTGACCGCAGTTCTTCCAGCCACATCGGTCACATCGCTGCGTAAAGCGGTGATCAGCCCTGCCTGCGACGTGATCGTCTCGTCATGCTGGGTAACCTTGGTGCTGAGATCCGATATCGCCTGATCGCCGCCTCGCGCGCCATCTTCTCGTTCAGCAGTGCGTCGATCCGGGCCTGGGCCTCGGCGCTGATCGCCTGCATGGCTTCGGTCACGCCCTGCTGCCGCAGCAGGGCCTCGGCGACCAAGTCCTGTGCCGCCTGCGCCAGGCCGGCGGCGCGAGCAGCCGCCTCGTCTGCGATCGCTTGGATCCGGGCACTGATCTCCGCCGCCAGCTTGGCCTGCTGTTCGGCCAGGTCCTTCGAAGTGGTGGGCGGAGCAGCGCCCACCACGGCTCCGGTGCCTGTCTTGCCGCGCACGGTCGGGGTGATCTGGAACCACCAGGTCTTGCCGCTGCCGTCGCTATAGACGTACCGCGTCTCGGTGGTGCGGTGGATCTCCGTCCACGGGCCGTCCTGGCTCTCGCTGCGCGAGATCACGTAGACCACGCCCTCCAGATCGACGGCGTCCCATTCGATCACGACGCCGTCGGCCACCGGCGTGGGGCTGACCCCGTTCGCCGGCGGCACGTCCGGTGCCTTGAAGGGCACCGGGAACCACGTGGAATAGCGCGGTGCCACCGGAGACGCGGACGGCAGAGCGCCCACGCCGATTTCCACCAGCGTGAGTTTCCTAGCTTGCATTGCTGATTACCTCGCGTTGAGTGCTTCGCGCAGCGCTGAACTGCTGGCGTTGCGTACGCCCTGGGTAGTGGTAGACACGAGCTGGCGGAGCAGCTGATTCTGCTCGGCGAGCAGAGCGTTGCTCTGCTGTACCGCGGCGGTGGTTTGCGTCTGGGCGTCGTTGTTCACGACCAGGTCGAACACGGCTCGGCTGAAGTTGTCCGGCAGCGCCTCGATGGCGTCGGCCAGCGCCCCCATGCTGGTGCCGTCCTGCTGGTTCAGGTCCCCGACCTTCATGCCATCAACCAGGCCGGTCAGCCGGGTCACCTCCTCGCGCATCAGCTGGATCACGTTGACCTCGGCTCCTTCCCTGGCTGTCTCTACGAACTGCTTGCGCCACCACAGCGCCACGCCGCCGGCGCCGACCATCAGGCCGCCAAAGGCAGTACCGATGGCCTGCCAGTCCACGTCTGCCCCGATCACGGCGCCACCGTCCCGCCGGCCCTGCGGTACACGGCCAGCAGGTCGGCAAGCTTCTGTTCGTGCTGGCCGTAGCCAGCGCCAGGCAGGCTCGCCCAGATGTTGCTGACCGCCTTGATTGCCTCCGGGATCTTGCCCGTCTGGATCAGCGGCAGCGCGCGACGCTCCCGGATCTGCTGCAGCGCGATCAAGTCCTGGCTCAGCGGCGAGAAATCCTTCAGGCCGAGCGTCTTCTTGTAGGCGTCGTAGTAGCGGCGGAGCAGCTGGTAGCGGCCGGCGGCGGTCGACTGGATCTTTAGCTTCGGAAGGTCCACCAGCACGCGCGGATGGTCGGCGTAGCCCTTGAACAACTGCCCGCCAACGATCACGTCGTAGCCACGGTCTTTGGTCGGCTGCTCGCCGTTGTCCGTACCTTCGGACCAGGCCAGCATGTCGAGGAAGGCCACGGCGTTCACGCCGCCTGCCTGTTGGGGTGCGATCTGCGCCATGGCGCCTCCGAAAAAGAAAACGCCCCGGTCAAAGTGGGGCGTGGAATTCATGGAATCTCTGCAGTTTTTTTTTGCGCTTGCGCTGCCCATGGCGCACGATGGGCACTCATTCAGAACGGACCATTGGGCATGACCGCCGACGATTTCACCGACTTCGCCGCTTACACCATCCGCCTTGCTCACATCAGTGCAATCAGCGACGTTGTTGATTGCGGACCGCAAGCTGGCAGCAGTCGCTATCAGGTCAACATCATTGTCGCCGGCGTCACGTTGTCGGAGGCCTATCCTTCTGAGAAATCCGCCCTGCAAGCTCGTTCTGAGATCTTTGACGCCCTGGAGAACTGCTAAAGCCCTCTGCAACGAAAAAGCCCCGGCTGGGCCGGGGCTTCAGGGACTGTTTTTTGACAGTTGAGAATTAGGGCAACTGCCTGTACATCCTATCAAGCACGCTGCCGATCGTGCTCGTCAAACAGGAAGGTCAATTCATCGACCAGCCGGGACAGTTGAGCCTGCTCGTCGACCGTCATCGCGCGCGCGCGGATCGTGTATAGACCTTCCTGGTTTGGATCAGAAAGCCCTTCCAAGGACATCAGGCGCTTCAGGTCGCGCAGCATGCGCACCCCCGTCTCACTGAAATCAGACGGAACCTCGAAGCGATCGAGCCCAAGATCAATTTCATGGAAAGCGTTCGCGATCGACGCTGCCTCGCCTTGAGTGTGGGGCAGCATCAAGCAGCTGCGCGCTACGGAGAACTTCTCTGCTTGGTAGGACATTCTGCCCCCTCAATTACGCGGCGATCCTGCCGCCGACAAAGTCTACCCGTATTCAACATAACTTATGCATCGCCAGATAGAGAGGTTTCAACCAGACAGAAGCTATGGGCATCCAGCAGACCAGATCGAACTTGGCCACCGCACAATGCAATTCCCAGCGTGATGCTGCTATGTCGCTTGTCCTAGCGAGAGCAACTCCACGGAGTAGGCTCCGTGCTGGAGTTTAAAGCCCAACATGACTTCATGTCGGCGCCCAAGTTTGTCACGTAGTTTAAGCACCACAGCTGAATCTGGATGCTCTTGTAATTCGATGGCTTTCACTCTGACTCGGATCGTCTGAAGAGATTTAAGATTCCCTTGCACACTCACGTCACTCACAAGACCCCGCCCAACTTGCTCGAGCAGCTCGAGATCATCACCTAAGTTCTTAATATCGGCGATCACGTCTACCATGCTTTCCCTCAGATAGCTGCTAGCGTTGCTAACGTTCACAACACTCAGCTTAGGTGCGGCCTCATCTCTTAAAGCCTGGTCACGTGCTCTCTCTTCCTGCAACCGCTCCATTTCCAGCTGTAGCTGCTGCTGGGACGCCTCAGCCATCTGCGCTTGATGTGTCACAGAATTCCTAAGCTCTTCGACCTGCAGCTTGAGCGCTTCGGTGTTTTGCCTCAGTTCGAGCCCCTGCTGGAAGTAGCCGCAAACCAACCAGAACAACGCCAAAGGGCCGAAGGCACCCGCGACGAAATCCCCTAAGGAGTTCGGCTCCATGGTCAGGAAGCACGACCACTTGGCCCATACATATGCCGCGATGAGCAGCAACCAAATCGCCGTAGCAATCGAACCCACTAAAGTTATGGCCTTTCCGTTCACCGATATCCGTCCAGTCCATTAGGCAGATGGCAAAACGGCCCACCTAGAAGGGGGCCGCTTGACGTGGAGAATGCCCCACTATGCCTAGAACTGTACCAGTTCGTTGGCAACGGTCAAGGGAAATCGCCTGGAGTTGTGCCCTGCGATCAGAAGATCGGCGGGAACTCGGCGAGCGTCTCGACCGAGAACCCCGTCGTGGGATCAACGGTGTACTGATGCTCGCCGAGGTAACGGCTGTGAGCACCCGGCCCTGCGATGATTTCTGCGCCGACCAGCGCGCGGAGGAGCACCCCGCCGCTGCCGCAGGAATTCACCCCGCTGGCGAACATCTCCGCAGCCTCTCTATCCGGCGTCCATGCGAAGCCCAGTTCGCCACGCCGCAGCCGGTCGGTATTCTCTCCCCTGTACAACTCAAGCCTCGCGCCTTCCTTGGCCTCGTAGCGCGGCAGGCTCAGCCAGAGGAACTCGGCCAGCTGGTGATCATCCCCGACCTGCTCCCGTATCCGGTGGCCGCCTTCAATCCAGTAGGTATCGAATGCTGCCTTGTCAAAATGAGGCGCCCTATCGTTCAGCGCGCGGGTGACAACGGTCCGCCATCCATTCGCGCCGGTAAGGCGCCTCATCGCTTCGAGCTGCTGATCGTCGGTCATTGGCGCCCTCCTGGGGGTGCGACGCCATTCTAAGGCCGATGCAGGTCAGGCAGCAGCAGCGGTTACCCGCAGTACCCGAAGCGCGTCCAGCCCGAGCTTCTCCCATTGGGGAGCACCACGCACCACGTCGAGGAATGCTTGGTTGAGCCCGTCCCGGAACTCAGCACCCTCGACGGAGTAGTCGAAGCGATAGCCCTCCCCGACAACGTAGCGTTCAGCCCACTGGCGGCGAAGCCGGCGCACGAGCAGCTTTGCTCGCGATTCGGCACCCACCCAAGCCCATTGGGCGGCAACCAGGCTGGGGCGGCGGCGGATGCTTCCTTCGGGGTTTCGGGTGACGCTGATTCGAACGATCCCGTCGGCGCCGCAGGCGACGCAGAGATACACCGCGTCGCGAGCGACCTGCGCCAAGGTGAGACTTCTCATGTGCGCCGCGCCTCCAAGAATGCCATGCCCTTGTCCAGCTCCTTCCGGTACTGCCACCTAGTGAACGTCCCGCCCAGTTTCTTGGCCACCACCTCCGCCCGGCTAGCTTGACTACCGCGGCCGGTGAACTCCTCCAGCACCACCAGCGCGCGCACCATGTTCTGCCGGTAGAGGTCGGACAGCGCGCGGTCGATCCATCGATACTCGTCTGGCGATCCGACCATCACCGCGGCGGTAGGCGACCGCGAGACCATCGCCCGAGTCTCAGAACAGGGGATCGGGTCTACTGCCCACTGTGCGACAGGCAGTACGAAACCATTTCGGCTCACACGGCCGGCAGCAGCCCCCATAAGCATTCGCCGGCCATGTCCATCACGAAGCAGCGGCGCCCGCTCCCGCTTCGCCCCTGGCGCGAACTGCTGCGCGCGGGCCAGAGGGTGTTCTGCCTTGCTCGGCACGTCCTCAGCATCCAAAGGGGCACAGTACCGGTGCTCTTGGTAGTGCCCCCAGTGCTTCAATTGCTCCTTCAACGATAGGGTCATTGCCGGTCTCCAACGCGCGCAGCTGCCTGCCTCTCCAACAGCTCCAACTTCGAAGCCTGCTGCCGGGCGAGCGAGGCCGACAGGCGATAAGCCCCGGCGGTGGTCGAACGCTGCCCGCGATCGCGCCACAGGAGGCGATCCAGCCTTTCCGCCTGCTGGTCGAGGGTGTCGGCGAAGTGCCTGAGTGCTTGGGATCCCGTTGGGATGAAGGTCATCGACCGATCCCCCCGTAGGACTTGCGGCCTGGGCCATAGCTTGTCCGGCGCGACAGCTGGTCGTCGTTCGCGGCCTCCGGCTTGCGCGGCAGCGGGCCGTCCCAGTTGTCGATGCGCATCTGATCGAAACGGTTCTGTAGGCTGATCCGCTCACCTGCGCGGATGTTGCGCCCCTTTGCGAAGTGCATCTCCACGACCCCCTGCAGATGGGTTTGGTGCTCGGGGGTGTCGTAGTAGTCCTCGCGGTGCAGGAGCACCACAACGTCCGCCTTCTGCTCCAGCTCCCCCGATTCTCGGAGATCGGAGAGGGTAGGACGCCGATCGGTTCGACCAGTGACACTCCGGTTCAACTGAGCCAGCGCCACCAGCGGGATCTTCCACTCCTTTGCCAGGTCCTTGCCCTTCTGCAGGATGCGACCGTACTCAAATCGGGCCATGCGAGGGTCCACGTCGAAGTCGTGGATGTGGTCGATGACCAGCAGCTGCAGGGGCGTGCGCTGATGCATGCGTCGGGCGCGGGCCTCGAACTGCCGGACGTTCAGAGAGGCGGTGTCATCGATGTACAGCGGCGCCGCCTTGAGGTCCCGAATGGTCGGTGTCAGGCGACTCTGATAGATCTCGCTGTCCTCGGCTCCGTGACCAGGACGGGTAACCCACTCGTGCGGAATCTTGCCGATGCTGGCCACATTCCGGTCGTGGCAGTCGTCCATGCTCATTTCCAGACTGAACAGGCCGACCGTGACACCCTTCAGCGCGGTGTACACCGCAACATTCAACGCAGCGATGCTCTTGCCCATGCTCGGGCGACCCGCAATCAGGTACGCAGTCGACGGCTGCAACCCGTGCGTGACCCGGTTGAACTCTGCCCAAGGGGTTTCCAAGCCGGTCAGCCCACCGCCATTGTGGTAACGGTCCTCCCAGCGCTTGTACCACCCGTACATGGTCTCTCCGGCAAGCCGAAGACCGCCGCGCTGGGCCGGCTGCAGCCCTGCAATGTCCTGCGTCAGCTCCGCCAGGAGCTCAGGAAACTCGCGGCCATCCTGCTGCCGGGCAGATTCCACTGCCTTGCGGCCAACGTCAGCCAACCGACGACGGCCCGCGTATTGCACAACGATCTCAGCGTACGCGGCCACGTTGGCAGCCGACGGCGTCGTGCTGGCCAGCTCCGTGATGTACGTGCCATCGCCGACCAGATCCAGCTTACCCCGCGATTCAAACCACTCGCCAATGGTCACGGCGTCGAACGGGCGCTGCTTCTCCGCCAGCGTCCGGATCGATTCGAAGATCAGCTGGTGATCGTGGCGGTAGAAGTCATCGGCGGAAAGTGTGTCCGACACGAGCGGCCAGGCTTCCGGAGCCAGCATCAAGCCACCCAGGACAGCCTGCTCTGCCTCAACGCTATGCGGCGGGAGATTGGGATCAAAGCGCATCAGCCCTGCTCCCCTTTGCGATTGTTGTGGTAAGTGCCTTCGATCACCTTCAGCAGGTTCTCCTCGGACTTGATCAGCCACGGCAGGGAGACCAGGAAGCTGCCGGACTTGCCCATCAGCCAATCGCTCTCCTTCATCCAAGCGAACAGGCCGCGCCACCATTCCACGGATTGCCGGCACGGCTCTTCCTTCCAGCGCGCACGTAGATGGTCCTGCCGCTTCTTACTCCACCCTCGCACCTCAGGGCAGTTCGGCAGTTCCTTGTGGTAGGCAGCGATGATTGCTTCGTGTGGGCAGCCGGTAGCCGGCCTCGCGCCGAGCAGATCCTTTTGCTCCTGCCCTCCCTCGTCGGCGTCCATGTCGCCGTCAGGCGACGTATCTGTTTCTACTTCCTGGTTAGATTCCTGTTTTGTAGTGCTGTCAGCACCCACCCTGGGTGCTGTGTGCACCCACCCGTCGGTGCTGTCAGCACCCACCACCCCCAAATGGAGGGTGTAATGGTTGGGCAAACTCACGCCCTCGCGCGTCCTACGGATGATCGTAAGAAGACCTGCGTACTCGAGACCCGAGATCGCACGCTTCACAGAATCAGCGCTCATGCCGCAATCCGTGGCGAGCTTCTTGTGGGATGGGTCGCAGCGACCCGTATCCGCATTTGTTCGGTTGGCCAGCATGATCAGGACCAGCTTCTGCTGGGCCGGCAGCTTCCACTTCACCGCCCAGGCCATCGCCTCAAAGCTCACGCCGATACCCCCGAGACTTCCGGGAAAGCAGCCAACATCAAAGTGGCGAAGGCCCCCAGGTGCTCAGTGGTGACCCAGCGCTTGCTGGACATCTGCTGGATCCACTCCAGCGCCTGCTGCGGGCCGGAGCAGTAGAAGTCATAGGTAGGCTCATCGCCCCGACGGCTGCGGTCATAGACCTCCACGGCAATGCGACCGTCAGGCAGGCGTTCCTGCAGGCGGACCAATGGCCTCGCCTGGCGCTCCCTGATCTTCTCAACGGCATCGTTCATGACCGCGCTGATGTGGCGCGGACCAGATTTCGGGTTTTCCCGAGAGGTTGCGTGTGGCATAGTGGCCTCGCTCTGAACGAAGCCTCCGCATCTGTCTGCCCGACAGCGGGGGCTTCGTTGTATCTGGACATTGGGTTGTCCCCCGAGCGCGTCACGCTCGTAGCGCCAGACACCTGCATGGCCACTTCCACATGCAGGGTGGTCGCCGTCCTTGCTCCCTCGCGCCCGATCCTTCGGGCGAGCTTTTCGTTCAGTGCCGCCGGCCGGCGGCTACTGCCTTGCCCTGCTCTTTCCAGGCTCAACTGGCTGCAACGTCACGCCGTAGGCGATCGCCCTCCCCTCGGCATCCCGGTCCCAACGCAGATCCGGTCGGAGAAGCTCGCAGCTGACACCTGTCGCGGCCTCGACCAACGGAGCCAGGTAGGGCGGGGTCAAACCACCTTGGAGGTTCAGCCAGCTCCAGACGTGTCCTTGCCGAATGGGATGCCCCAATGCGGTAATCAGATCCGCCAACGCTTTTTGGCCACCAGCCGCGGCAACCGCGGCCCTGAGATGTTCAAGGGGTTCGCTCATAGGAAGGGAGGCTACTACTTTTCCTGTGGGACCACAACTATAATTGTTTGACGATCACAACAAGGATGGTCACGCTCCCGGTATGGATACGACCCTTGCTGAGCGACTGGTCGCAGCGCGCGAGCGCTCCGGCCTGTCTCAAACCGCCCTCGCCAAGTCTGTGGGAATTTCCCAACAGGCCATTGCCCAGCTCGAATCGGGTAAAGCCAAGAAGACGGGCGCACTTGCCGAGATTGCCCGATCACTGGACGTGGACCCACTCTGGCTGGCATTAGGTGTGGGCGACATGCTGGGAACGCCTCCCCAGGGTCACCAGGCAGACGACAACGAGTACACCGACGTCACCGGCTACTCCCAGGCTGTTGGCCTGGGGGCGGCGGGTGCCGAGGCAGAGGAGTACGCCGAGACCCACAGCCTGAAGTTCAAGAAGACCAGCCTGCGGCGGCGGGGCATCTACGGGCGTAACCTGGCCATCTATTACGGCAAGGGCGACTCGATGGAACCGACCATTGAGGACGGCGACGCGATCCTGTTCGACACCTCAGACACCCGGGTCGTAGATGGCGTGCTGTACCTGATCCAGGTCCATGGCGCTGCCAACCCGGAGTACTACGTGAAGCGCGCCATGGTGCTTGATGGCACTGTATTCTTCGCAAGCGACAACCCGAAGGGTGACCACCAGTGGCAGAAGCCGCGCCGGATGGACTCCAAGCGGGAACCGATCACGGTCGTGGGGCGTGTGCATTGGATTGGCGGATGGGCTAACTAAACGGAACTTAGCGGGGGGGGGCTGTGATGGCTGTTGCGTGGGCACGTGTGGTTGAAGGCTCAGAAACAAGGGCCGATGATGGAATTTATGGAGCTTTGCGCTGCGTCATCGAAACCGACGATGGCGCCCTTCTCGCCGCCGTTCTTAAGAGGGACTCGCCTGAGCTAGTCTTCGCCGAGGCTCTATGCTCCATCCTGCTGTCCAAGTGGGGCTTGACCGTACCCCAGCCATTTCTGGTCAGAGAGTCAGGTCAGATCTCATTTGCCAGTGCGGATGTTGGATACCCAAATTTAAAAAAACGAGTCGGCCTAGGTCCGGAGTTCGAACAATCGGTCGACCAGGGAGCTGCCCTGCGACTTGCAGCCACTCTTGTTGCTTCGTTCCCAACCACCCCTTTAGCCGCCGCTATTGATGAGGCAATTGATAATCGGGATAGAAACCTCGGGAACGTCCTATGGGATGGCAACGAGGAGGCTTGGATCGATCATGCGCTTGCATTGGGCAATGGCCTTCACATGCCAGACACAAATAAGCTATGCATGCTGATGACCATCGCCGGGAAAGCAGACGAGGCTCTGCATGCGGCCATATCGCGATGGACTGCAATGAACCGTAGCGTGGTTGCCGCCGCAGCTGGTGAGATCGCTAACGTCTATGATGCGACCCACTGGCAACAGCTGATCACAGAACGCCTGGA
Organism: Stenotrophomonas sp. YJH_SMC_54; assembly: GCF_059368435.1. Classification (NCBI taxonomy): domain Bacteria; kingdom Pseudomonadati; phylum Pseudomonadota; class Gammaproteobacteria; order Lysobacterales; family Lysobacteraceae; genus Stenotrophomonas; species Stenotrophomonas sp. YJH_SMC_54. The sequence goes on from NZ_JCAFRS010000006.1 coordinate 10,221, forward strand.
CGATTTAGGAACACGCATTACCAACCGGTTTCCCAAGCCCAATGACCTTCTGGCCGATCTCCAATGACCACGTCAACCGACAGCATCGCAGGTAGTGCTGTGCTTCACGCATGGCGGCCAATGTTCTGGGAGCCAGTGTCTGGTACTGGCGAAAGGATCTTGGTTGGTGTGCTGTATGAATTTGACGGCGTCATGGGTGTATCAAGATTCATCCGCGATGAATCGCTTGATGGGATGTTCGGCTCTCAAGCTGTAGGGGCGCGGCGGCTAATCGAACAGGCACTTGCGACCTATGCGGCACTTGCCGAGCAGCACAATGGAGATCTAGGGGCGGCCAATGGCGCTTACATGGGCATCATTCCAGGCCCTTTGCGTCAAACTTCAGCAAAGTCATTGCCGGATCTGCTCAGAACCGCCGCCCTGCTCTACTCCAGCATGGCAAGCCTTACAAAGATCGAAGATCTTGACCAGGCAGACACCCCTTTGCCTGAAGAAGTGAATCGTAGGTTCAGTACTGAGGTTCGCGATTTGGTGGTGATGCAGCGTCCAGAGTTCACCGACTTCTTCGGTCGATCAGCCCCCCTTGTTTCAGGCGGTCACAGAGTGAAATTTGGCTTTGCATCGCACCGAGCACTCATTCATTTCAGTGTGGTACACCCGCTTCGAATCAGTGCCAGCATTCGTGACGCAAGAGCCAGACTGTTTGAATTGCAGCGAGCCCGAGAGCTGACCACGATTGCCAATGCATTACTCATCGGTGCCACAAGTCGCAACGACGACGTGACCTTGGGTGATAAGCAGCGGGCCGCAGTGGCGAGTGCTCGACTGGAGATTGAGGCAGAAGCTGACGCGGCGCGGCTTCGCTTCTATCCCGTGACCTCCGCTCGTGAAGCAGCGGACAAAGTCTTAGAAGTCGCATAGCACTAGAGCCGCTTACCAACCCCGCTCCGGCGGGGTTTTTCTTTAACAGTCGCCGGCATTCCACAATTAGAATAGTGATTTCTAATCACCAACAACAATTGTTGTTGATTGAATCACAATTCTTCTTGTAGCCTAACTCCATCCTGGCAACGGCCGATCGATGGGGTGAACCAATGAAGACTCTCGCGGAAAGCTGCCGAAGCAGCTGTCCCCAGGCCCACAAGCTCCAAGCAGATGGTCGCCGCAGAACGTGCTCAACGATCGTAACTCTTGCCGCCCGTGGAAATGTCGTAGAGCGCCGGGCTGTACGGCAAGCGGAGCAAGACGGTGCTGTTGCTGGCGACCCCGCCCATCATTCCCATGCGGCAAAGCAGCGAGACGCCGCCCATTTCTCGCTCACACATGGCATCGGCGCTGTCGATGAACTCGGTCTTGTTAAGCCGAAGGATGACCAGCGTTTTGCCCTCGGGAATAGCGCCGATGGGCTGGATGACGAAGATCGTGAGCTGCGTGTAGATCACGACAGCCAGTACGACAAACACGATGAGCAGAATGCTGACGGTCTTCCTAGTCATGGCATGGGATCCCCCTATCCGTAGTCCCGGAGCGGAGCATGACATGGCTGGCGCGTGATGGGAGGCCCTCGGTGTGAACTCAGCCTTCGGCGTGCTCTCCGGCTTCCGCCTGCGCCAACTTCAGCAGCTTTTCAATCTCAATTTCGGTAGTCAGACGAAGACTTCTGATGGCCAGTTGCCTACGTCCAAGCGATGCAATTGCTTCCTGAATTTGGCCCCGCATCTTCTTCTTACTGGGTTGCGAAAGCTGAATATTCAGATCCGCGATCTGGCTATTGATCGCTTGGTTTTCTGCGTCAAGACGGGCGAGGTCATCGCGGCGCGCCGAGATGAGCTGCACCTCCAAGGACGCCGGATAGGTGCTTTCCAGCCGAAAGACCATCTCAGCGTTAACCGATCTTCCGGCCTGATCCGCCGAGTCCACCAAGCGCCTGTGGAGTTCGGCAGGTAGCCGGATCTGGGTGCGAACAAGGTCATCAGTAGCCATGCCGCAATTCTGCCACTGAACTAGTACCCAATGCTTGACACTACCGTAGTGGCATGATCTCCTATTTATGCCACTACGGTAGTGCCACAAACCGGAGTGACGATGACCAGCATCAATACCAAGAAGTCAGGCCAGGCCGACTATGTGAAGACCGCCCTGCGAATGCCGCCAGCTCTACACGAACAGCTTCATAAGGCAGCGGAACGCAACCACCGGACTTTCAACGGCGAAATCCTTGCCCGGCTCGAACGTACCTTCAACCAGGAGCCATCTCCGTGACAGAGCTCGTAACCTTGAGCGGCGACACCGCTGTGACTAGCACTCTCACCATCGCTGAGAACACCCACAACGAGCACGCCAGCGTGATTGCGCTGGTTCGGAAGTACCAGGGCGACTTACAGGACTTTGGGGAAGTCGATTTGAAATCGACTCGACCTGAGCGCGGTGGGCATCCCATCGAGTCCGCGGAGCTAAACGAGCAGCAGGCGACCCTGCTGCTGACCTACATGCGGAACAGCCCGATCGTGCGCTCTTTCAAGAAGTCCCTGGTGAGGGCCTTCTTTGAGATGGCCCAGAAGGTCAAGATGCGGTCCTCCGACCCGATGGCCGTCTTGAACGATCCCCTTGCGATGCGCGGCCTGCTTCTGACTTACACCGAGAAAGTGATCAGCTTGGAGCAGACGGTCGCGGAACAGGCGCCGCAGGTCGCTACGCTGAATCGGATAGCTGCAGCCGATGGCTCACTGTGCGTGCGAGACGCGGCCAAGGTTCTGCAGGTCCGCCCGGTAGATCTGCGGCGCTGGCTGGTGGCTCATGGTTGGGTCTACCAACGTCCGGGCCACAGCGGCTGGCTCGCCTACCAAGAACGGATCCAGCAAGGCGTCATGTGCCACAAAGTCACTACTGTTCAGCGCGAGGATGGAACCGACAAGATCGTTGAACAAGCCAGGATCACGCCAAAGGGCATCGCTCGCATTGGCGCTGAACTGGCAAAGGCAGCGGCATGAATCCTAACCACCCTTGTCAGAGCGGCGGTTACGACCCGCCACCGAGTCGATCGTCATCTAGGCTTCTTCATGTGGCCTGGATGGCTATGGGAAGTGCAGCAGCAGTATTGGTTCCGCTACGAATGATTGAGATCGCAGCCGCCCACAACCCGAATGTCGTTCTTTGCGTCGCTGCAGCGAGAGACGCAAATTCCCCGACCTTTGCATCTTCACACGCGGACCTGAACAAAGGAAACCTGAAACATGAGTAGGGAAACACCTACCCCTCGCGGTAGACCAATCGTCATGACGGTGAAGGCAGGAACGACCGTCTACATCGGTGACGGTATCCAAGTACAACTGCGAGGAGCCCATAAGAACAAGGCGGAGCTACACGTCTACGCACCGTCGACCCATTCCGTGGATCGGGCGGTTACTTTCCAGCCCGACTGGAACCTCAAAAACAGTGACGGCCCGAGCGCGGGAACGCTCGAGCCGTCTGCCAAGCCGCACCCGTAACCGTCAGATCAAGGAAGCAAACATGGCGAATAACAGTGTACCCCCGGCAGAGCCGGCCGCAGCCCCTCGCCTCGCAATCAGCGACCACTACCTGAGCTCGATGTGGAGGGACAACCCTCTTTCCGACTGCCTGACCAACCGCCTGGTGCGGGTCGACCAGAACACGAAGGCGGCGATTGCCATCCTGGACGTCATCCGCCGCGACTTCACATCCAAGCAGGATCTGCGGGATACCAGCGAGGAGGACGAGCGCGTGCTGTATGCCCCCCTCACAGAGCATGCCGTGGATTGCCTCATGCTGGGCATGGAAAGCCTCCTCTCCGAGTCGGAGGACTTGCTTACCTACCTGCGTGACAACGAGCGGGACGTCTGCCGCCAGCCGCTGAAGGAGGTCTGCCGTGTCTGACGCTCCTATCACGAAGGAAGAGCCGTTCAGCCTGATCCCTGTGCAGGACAACATCCCCCTGTTCAAGGTCTGCGCCGGGATCGACACGATCCACAGCGACCTGAAGGCCAACATCTACTTCGACTACGTCCAGCGGAAGTTGAGCAACATGGACAGCGACAGGATCACCGATGACGACTTGTTCGTCTTCGCTGATCTTCTCGAAATATGCAGGGCGCTGCGTTATGCCGGAGGTGCCCAATGAGCAACGCGGCCAATCCGGAAAAGACCAAGGAAATCTCAATCCCCGGGTCGCCACTTATGGCGGTATCCGGGCAGGACCTGGACGTCGCGCTGAGCAAGGCGAGGCTGCTCACCGACCACGTGCAGGAGTTGCTCTGGCAGGGTATGCGGCAAGCCGATGGGAAGGACGTTTCCTTCGACTACGACACAGTTGTGACCATGGATTTCCTTCTCGACATCGTGACCGGCCTGTATCGAGCCGCAGGAGCCGAAGCATGAGCATGTTCGATGACCTGGTCGATTTGGCCCACCTGGAGGCCGAGCCCGACTACCAACTCCCCGCCAAAGCAGTCAGGGATATCCGGCGCGCAATCACGTTTGGGATCTTCGCCGCTGCCGAAGGAGCAAAGATCAACCAAGCCCGTGCGTCTGCGCAGATGATGGGGCGAGAATGGCCAGAGGTCGCTCATTCCGTGGCCCCCGGAGACTCGTTCGAACAGACCATCCAGGAGATGGCAGGGGCACTGCTGTGGCTAGAGTACGCGTCGCATCTGCGCAGGCCTGCCGCGACTTCCACCATCTTGGACTCGACTAGGGAGGCGTCGTGATCGAACCGTCCACTCTCGACCCGACAATCGCGGTCCTGGCCGCGATGATCGAAGGCGAACGCTGGCTCAGCGCGGACTCCTGTGCTGTTCTCTTGGGCCTAACGACACCGGACGGGAAACCCAACCGACGCGGCTTCCTCGAAAGGCTGGCATGCCGTCCGAGCTTCCCTACCCCGCTTCAGATCGGAAACGAAAAGAAGTGGAAGAGGTCGGAACTACTGCGGTGGGCAGATGATGAACGCCGTATGGAGCTCAAATTCCCCAAGCGCAAAGGTGAGGAGACATGAGCGACGGATTTGAACGCTAGAATTCAATCAGAACCAATGGACGGAGGTCCAAATGAATGCCTCAGGCTTCAACTATAAATTCACCGGCTGTCAGGAACAGAACATCCCCGATGGGATACATGAAGTGGCCGAGCTCGACCTTGTCGGAGTTTACTTGCCAGACAACAAGGTCATTCACCTGTCGAATCCAGAATTCCAGAGTCTGATCGCGCACGGCAAAGCAGTTCGCATGTGAGCTTGGCCGGGTCGGCTCGAAAGAACTGGTCCGGAGACAATCAACAGCCGAACCTGCCTACCACTGCACATAATTTCCCCAAAGATCGCGTAGACCCTTGTGCCACAAGGGTTTACGATTCCGGCTCCGGGCACCACACGCATGCAGCACATCCCGCTTTCAGATCGCCCGCGAGTAACGTGGCTGCTCATGTGCGGCACGCAGATACGGGTCGAAGCACATTGCCAGCAACCGCAGCAACGGTCGCCCGGGTTCGCTCGCACGCACCACGCCATCGCGGTATTCGGCCAGGCCATCTTCCTGCAGCCGCTGTACCGAACGCAGGTCCTCGGCGAAGTACTGCTGGAAATCCACGCCGTGGCGCTGCCCCAGCACCGCACCGTCCACCTCGCCCTGGCACATCAGCTGCTGGATCAGCTCCGCGCGCAGCTGGTCGTCGGCACTCAGCGCGACACCGCGCCAGACCGGCAACTGCCCCTGGTCCACCGCGTCCTCCCAAGACGCCAGGTCACGTGGATTCTGGCTGTAGGTGGCGCCGATATGGCTGATCGCACTTACGCCCAGGCCGAGCAGATCGGTATCGGCGTGGGTGGTGTAACCCATGAAGTTGCGATGCAGCTGGCCGGCACGCTGCGCGCGTGACAGATCCTCTTCCGGCAATGCGAAATGATCCATGCCGATGTACTGGTAGCCAGCCGCAGAGAGCTTCTCCACCGCCAGGCCCAGCAGCGCCAGCTTGTCTTCCGGCGACGGCAACCGGCTTTCGTCGATCTGCTTCTGCGCCCGGAAAAGATGCGGCAGGTGCGCATAGCCATACACCGCCAGGCGGTCCGGGCGCAGCGCCAGCACCCGTTCGAGGGTGCGGCCGAATCCTTCCAGGCTCTGCCCGGGCAGGCCGTAGATCAGGTCGACGTTGACCGAACGCATGCCGCTGTCGCGGCAGGCGCGCAGGATGTCCAGTGTCTGCTGCACGCCCTGTATGCGGTTGATCGATTCCTGCACCTGCGGGTCGAAATCCTGCACGCCCAGGCTGGCCCGGTTGAAGCCCAGGCGCGCCAGCATGGCGACGTCACGGGTGTCGATGAAGCGTGGATCGAGTTCGATCGAGAAATCGCGCTGCGGTGAATCGCTGAAATCGAAGCGCCGGCGCAACCCTTCCACCAGTGTGGTCATCGCCTCGGCATCGAGGAAGTTCGGCGTACCACCGCCCAGATGCAGCTGGATGACCTCGCGACCGTCCTCGAACTGTGGTGCCAGCAGATCGGCCTCGGCCAGCACGCGCGACACATAGCTGTGGCCACGGCCGCGATCGCGGGTGATCACCCGGTTGCAGCCGCAGTAGAAGCACGGGCTGGAACAGAACGGCACATGCACGTACAGCGACAGCGCGCGGGCCAGCTGGTTGCTGTCGGCGATCGCCTGGCGCAGCGCCGGCGCGTCGAACCCATCATGGAAATGCGGCGCGGTCGGGTACGAGGTGTAGCGCGGGCCCGGCCGGTCGTGCCGGCGCAGAAGGTCGGGGTCGAAGGTCCAGGCCAGGCCACCAGCGGCGGGAGAGAACGTGTCCATGGCGCCAGCATCGCGCTGGGCGGCCTGCGCCGCCTTGACCCAGATCAATCCTTGGCGGGCATCCCCAGCACCGGCAGGCCGACCTGCGGCCATCGCAGCATCTGGTAGCGCTTCCAGAAGGTGTCACCGATGCGCGCAGCCACGTCGTTGGCCAGCTCCTGCATCGGCGGGTTGTTGCATTCGGCGGTGGTGATCCGGAACAGCACCAGCCAGCGGTCGAACAGATCCTTGTCCAGTTCGATGGCCATGTGCTTGGACATCGGCGAACCCTTGAAGCGCCGGGTGCCGCGCAGCATCGCCGACCAGAAGTCGACCAGCTGGGCCAGATGCACCGGCCAGTCGTGGACGTGGGCCTCGAACACCGGCCCCAATCGCTCCTCCCCGCGCACGCGGGCGTAGAAGTCGTGGACCAGGCGGGTCACTTCCTGCTCGGTGCACAGCTCGGGCGAGGCGACAGGAAGGACAGGCGGCGTTGCGTTCATCGGGGTACCCAAAGCGTGCCGGCAGTGTGCCGCAGCCGGCCGGCACCACCGTTGATCCAGATCAATGTCGGCGCAGTCCGCTGCACCTAGGCTGGCACGCTTGCAGGAAGCATGCCCTGCGGATGCCGCGCCAACCCAGGCGAGTATACGCGCCGCCCACTTTTCGATCCGGGACAGCATGAACAGACCCTCTCCCAACCGTCGCCAGCAGTTGATCCAGCAATGGGGCGCGATCCTCTGGCCCAGCTTCATCGCTGCCGGCCTGGCCAGCGTGGTGTTCTTCGCCTTCGTCGACCCGCTGCGGTTGCAGGCCATCAGTTTCCCGGGCACGCAGATCAGCCGTGAAATGGGCTACACGGCAGGCTTCTTCATGTTCTGGACGGTGACGGCGCTGTCCAGCGCGATCACCTGGTACCTGCAGCGACCGATGCCCAGCGGCGACGACGACGAGTTGCCGCTGGGATGAGTACGACCTGCACACCGAGACCACGGCACTGGCGCGGCACGCTCAGCGCCGCCTTGCTGGTGCTGTTCTACGCATTGCCATGGCTGCACTGGGACGGCCGCCAGGCCTTGCTGCTGGATATCAACGCCCGCCGCTTCGATCTGTTCGGCTGGACGCTGTGGCCGGGAGACGTCGGGGTGCTGGTCGGCCTGCTGGCGGTGCTCGCGGTGGGGCTGGCACTGCTCACCCACCTCGCCGGGCGCATCTGGTGCGGCCACGCCTGCCCGCAGACACTGTGGCGCCGTGCCTTCGACTGGATCGCCGACGGCATGGCCCGCACGCTTCCGGCACGCGTTGCGCGCGCGGCCACACAGCTGGCCTGGGGGCTGCTCTCGCTGTGGACCGGCATCACCTTCGTGGGCCTGTTCAGTCCGATCGCCGAGCTGGTGATCGCAGCGCCGCGTGCCGGCTGGAGCGGCTGGGAAACGTTCTGGGTGCTGTTCTATGCCGCCGCCACCTGGGCAAACGCCGGCTTCCTGCGCGAGCAGGTCTGCCGTTCGCTGTGCCCGTTCGCACGCATGCAGCCGCTGCTGACCGATCCACATACGCCGCGCATGCTGTACGACGCCCGCCGCGGCGAGCCACGTGGGCCTCGCCCATCCGGCCTGGGCGGCGTGCTGGGCCGCGGCCGCGGCCTGCTCGACCCGACCACTGCACAGGACTACGTGTTCCGCGCCGCGCATCCGCTGCTGGCCGGACCGATGCCGACCTTCAGCGCCGACCGTCTTGGCGACTGCACCGATTGCGCGGCCTGCATCAGCGCCTGCCCGATGCAGCTGGACATCCGCCAGGGGCCGCAGGCCGACTGCCTGGCCTGCGGCGCCTGTCTGGAGGCCTGCGCACAGCAACAGCACCGGGCCGGGTTCGGTCCGGGGCTGGTGCGCTACTGCAGTCCGCAGGCGATGGCCGGACAACCGAAGCGCTGGTGGCGCCCCCGGACCCTGGCCCTGCTGTCTTTGCTGCTGGCGCTGCTTGCCTGCGGCGCCTGGCGCCTGCTCTGAATCAACGCGGCCCGTCGGCGTGCGGTGGTACCAGCTGCGCGCGTCGGACAATGCCCAGCTGCTCGATGATCAGCGCCATTTCGTTGGTGAACTCGGTACGCTCGGTCCCCTGCGGGACGAGCCGGTCCAGCACCTGCTGGTAGGTATCCCAGAACGCCGGACCGCATCCGTGTTTGTGATAGCTGGCTTCCAGTTCGCGGCGTACCCGTTCAGCCAAGCCATGCATGCCGTATTCCATACGACCTCCGTTGGACTTGTTCTGCATCGTTGACGGTCTACCGACTCACTTGCGTGCTACTGAAAGACTCCCAGGCTTCACGCCCGGTTGATCCAAATTAGTCACAGATTTCACGACAGGTCAATTACATGCAGCGACTTTCGCGATTGAAATTATTAATCGTTCACGAAACCACATACGGGACCCCGCCCCTCCCGGATGGGGTGAAGCCGACAACGCGCCCCAGCCACCTGTCCGGCAGCCGGTAGGCGTCGACAATAGGTACTGCCAAAACGATCAGTTTTTCCTATTTTGCTAAGTGTACTTAACAGAATGCGCTTAGCACGCTAAATGCGACAAAAGGCGGCGTAATTCAGGCGGATTCGACTTCGGCGGCGCCCGTTGCGGGGAACAGGTTCGGGTAACGCTGATGCAGGATGTACTGCCGCAGAGCGGGGATCGGGAAGTCTTTCGGCCATTGCGATACTGCGGAACGGCTGATGCCGAAGAAGCGCGCCAGCTCCGCATCGGTCTGGAACCCCAGCCGCGTGCGCACCTGCCGCTTGTTCCAGAATTCGGTCATGGTCTGCCCTTTTGTTAACCAGACTTATTCTTGCGGCAAGGATTCTTCGCATTCCACGCGTTAAGCTGGCTTGCATAGATGAATACTCTCGGCCAACGACTCGCCGCCGCCATGAAGAAAGCCGGGCACCCCCGCCCGGCCGATCTGGCCCGCGCCGCCAAATCCACCACGGCAACCATCAGCAACTGGCTCAACGACCATGTCAGTGCGTCCCATGTGAAAGCCGAGCAGCTGTTCCGCATCGCCGATGCGGCCAAGCTGGACGCACGCGAGCTGCTGTATGGAGTGAACGGGCGCGGCGTCGGGGAGCCGGGTAACGCCTACATTCCCAGCCAGGCCCACCTTGACGTCTGGCAGGACGCCTACGAGCTGGTCAGTCACCTGGTGGCCGAGAATGGCCTGGAAATCGACCACCGCCGCCACGCGGCGCTGGACCTGCTCGCGTTCGAACTGCTGATGGATGGCTTCAGCCGCAGCAAGGTGGCCCGCGTGCTGACGACCTCGATGACGTGAATGCACCGCCGCTGGTAGCATGGACCGCGATGGGGATGGGGCTCCCCCGATAACCGCCTGAGAAGGCTGATGGCTCCTGCCAGGACGAACCCGGTGTTCGTCGACGGCAGGTCTTGCCTGCCCTCGGCGTTCGCCATTGACCCTGCGAACCCGCATTCGAGGCACGCCATGCAAGCATTGAACAACTATTTCCTGGTCTTCGTCGGCGGCGGCATCGGTGCCTGCCTGCGCCACGCCTGCAACCTGATCGGCGCCCGAGTGGCCGTCGGCAGCCCCTGGCCGTGGTCGACCTTCCTGATCAACATCAGTGGCGCCCTGCTGATGGGCGTGGTGGTCGAGGTCTTCGCGATGCGCAATGGTGCCTCGCCGCAGCTTCGCCTGTTGCTCGCCACCGGCATCCTTGGTGGCTACACCACGTTCTCTACCTATGCGCTGGAGATCGGCCTGCTGCTGCAGCGCGGGCAGCACGGACTGGCCGCGCTGTATGCCGGTGGCTCGGTGGCGCTGGGCCTGGCCGGCCTGTTCGGTGGCATGAAGCTGGCCCGGCTGGTGCTGGGCTGAGGCTCAGGCCGCGCCAGCACGCGCCTGTCCGCGCCATTCGCGTGGTGACTGCCCCGTGTGCGCCTTGAACGCGCGCGAGAGTGCCGCCTCGCTGCCATAGCCCACCTCGTCGGCAATCCGCTTCAGCGGCCGGCCCTGGCGCAGCGCCTGCTGTGCCAACCCGACCCGCCAGCCTTGCAGGTACTGGCCCGGGGTGGTCCCCATCGCTTCGCGGAAGCTGGCGGCGAACACGCTGCGTGACATGCCGGCCACCTCGGCCAGATCCTCCAGCGTCCACCCCTGCGCCGGGGCTTCGTGCATCGCCACCAGCGCCAGCCGCAATCGCGGGTGGCCAAGCCCAGCGAACAGACCGCCGCGCATTTCGCCACCTTCCATCAGCTGGCGCAGCACCTGGATCATCACCACCTCGAACAGGCGGTTGACCATCGCCGCGCGCCCGCAACGCTGCTCGAACGCTTCTTCGAACAACAACTCCAGCGCTGCGTTGCCGCCATACAGCCCAGCCAGCGGCAGGCAGATGAAATCCGGCAACGCGGCGCTGATCGGATTGAGCCGGCCGCCTTCGAAATGCAGGTTCGCGCAGGCCATGTCGGCGCCCTGCTGTGGGTCGGTACTGAAGCGGTGCGGCATCGGCCGCGGATACAGCAGCAGGCTGGGCACATCCACCTGTACGGTCTGCTGGGCATGACTGACCTGCAGCGGGCCACGTCGCACCAGGTGCAGCTGCCCGGCTTCATCCTCACCCTCCAGCGTGTTGATGCCGCACAGCGCACCGGCATGGAACACCGAGGCGGTGACCGCGAAGCGTTCAAGCAGAATGGCGAGACGGTCGACCATGACGGGACTCCGGGTCAAGCGAGACAAGCTCAATGTGACAGATCGTATCGGAATCGGCACTGGAAAGGACGGCACTGGCCGCATGATCTGGCGGGCGCTATACAGGCCGCACATTCCCGCGCATGGAGGCACCGATGTCACTCCGCATCGCCCTGGCCCTGTTGCCGCTGCTGCTCGCGGCCCCGCACGCGCTATCCGCCTCACCCTCGAAGATCGAACACCTGGCCTGACTGGCCGGTTGCTGGCAGCTTGATGGGCAGCCACCCGGTGCCGGCGAGCAATGGACCAGCCTGGCTGGAAACACCCTGTTCGGCAGCAGCCGCAGCCTGCGCGACGGGCGAACCGTCGGCTTCGAGTTCATGCAACTGCGCCAGCACGATGATGGGCGCCTGGTGCTGACTGCCCTGCCCTCTGGCCAGAACGCCACGGACTTCAACGCCACCCGGGTCGATGCCAACGAGGCGGTCTTCGAGAATCCTGCCAACGACTTCCCACAACGTATCCACTACCGGCGCCTCGACGACCAGCGCGCACATGCGCGCATCGAGATCGCGCAGGACAATCCGAAGCAGGCAATGGACTTTCCCATGCATCGCGTCGCCTGCGGTGCACCGACGCCCGCACCCTGACACGCAGACGCCCCGGACCGGCCGGGGCGCCTGCATGCGGTCAACGCCACACGGGCATTCACCCGGCCAGCGTGGTTTCCAGGGCCTTCAGGCCATCGCGATAGATGCCCTCGAACAGCGCGGACGCTTCTTCGTTGCTGACGCCCACCGGAGTGAACTCACCGGACCAGTCGATCCGCGAACCGTCGCCCTGCTCGACCACACGCAGGGTGGATCGATAGCCGCTGACCGGGAACGGGGCCTGCAGGATCGAGTAGGTGTAGCTGCGATCGGCCTGGTCGAAGGCTTCCAGGCGCTCGACGATGGCATCGCCATCGGGATTGGCCAGATGGCGCACGCGACCGCCTTCGCTGAGCGTGCTCTGGGGAATGTACGGAAGCCAGTCGGGCAATGAATCGAAGCCGCCGATGAGGTTCCAGACCTGGTCGGCCGGGGTCGGCACGGTGATGGATACAGAAGCAGTTGCCATGGGAATGTCTCCTTCGGGACTCAGATGTTGTCAATCGGCAGCGGGGCGTTGGCCGCGACCAGGCCCTGGGCGCGCAGCGCCTGCCAGAACCCGGCCGGGATGATTTCCTTCAGTGCGGCGTAGTCTTCGGCGATGCGCTCGGGACGGCTGGCGCCCGGGATCACCGCAGCCACTGCCGGGTTGGCCAGCGAGAACTGCAACGCGGCCGCCTTGATGCTGATGCCGTACTCGGCCGCGATGGCCTTGATGCGCTCGACCTTGGCCAGGATCTCCGGCGACGCCTTCTGGTACTCGAAGTGGCTGCCACCGGCCAGCACGCCGGAGCTGTACGGACCGCCGACCACGATGCCGGTGTTGCGCTCGGCCGCCTTGGGCATCACCCGCTGCAGCGCACGCTCGTGGTCGAGCAGCGAGTAGCGGCCTGCCAGCAGGAAGCCATCCGGACGGGCTTCGTCCAGGTCCAGGGTCAGCTCGATCGGCTCGACACGGTTGACGCCCAGGCCCCAGGCCTTGATCACGCCCTCCTCGCGCAGGCGGGTCAGCACCTTGAAGGCACCGCGGCGTGCGGTCTCGAAGTACGACAGCCACTCATCGCCATAGAAGTCCTGTGCGATGTCGTGCACCCAGACGATATCCAGGCGATCGGTCTTCAGGCGCTTGAGGCTGTCGTCGATCGAACGCAGGGTGGCATCGGCCGAGTAGTCGTTGACCAGCTTGTTGGGGCGGCCGGCGACGAACAGGCCGCCCTTCTCGCCAAGGTCGCGGGCGCTGGTGTCTTCCACTTCGTCCAGGATCAGGCGGCCGACCTTGGTGCTGAGCACGAAGTCATCGCGGTTGCGCTTGGCCAGCGCGTCGCCAAGGCGGATCTCGGCCAGGCCTGCGCCATAGAACGGGGCGGTATCGAAGTAGCGGGTGCCCTGTTCCCAGGCCGCGTCCACCGTGGCCTGGGCCTCGGCTTCCGGGATGTCACGGAACATGTTGCCCAGCGGCGCGGTACCGAAGCCGAGGGTCTTGCCAGCCAGCAGCGTGTTGATGCTCATGGATTCCCCCTTGGGGAGGTTGTTGAAGTTGAGGCACAGGCTAGGCTTGCCCGATAAGACTGTCCAAGACATAATTTAATTATCTTGAGTCCTACAAGGTCTTATGCTCGACCTCCGCCAACTGCGCTACTTCGTGGCCGTCGCCGAAGATGAACACGTCGGCCGCGCTGCCGAGCGCCTTCACATCTCCCAATCCCCGCTCAGCCGGCAGATCGCCCAGCTGGAGGAACGGCTGGAACTGCAGCTGTTCGAACGCTCGCAGCAGCGCATCCGGCTGACCGCCGATGGCCGTACCTTCCTGGCCGAGGCGCGGGCCCTGCTGACCCATGCCAACCGGCTGGAATCGCTGGCACGCCGGCTCGGCCGCGGCGACGAAGGCGGCCTGTGCATCGGCTATCTGGAGTACGCGATGCACTCCGGCGTATTGCCCACCGCCCTGCGCGAACTGCGCGGCGATCGCCCGGCGGTGCATATCGCGCTCTACAACCAGCAGTCGGACGTGCAGCTGGAAGGCCTGCGACAACGCAGCCTGGACATCGCCCTGGTCTGCGAACCACCGGCGTTCGACGATCCGGACCTGGAGGCCACGCAGGTGCTGAACGACCCAATGCTGCTGGCCGTGCCGGCAGCGCACGCACTGGCCAGCGCAGAAATCATCACGCCCGCGGATCTGGCCAGCCAGCAGTGGATCGGCGTGATGCACAGGGAAAACGCACTGCGCCACGACACCTTCATCGCCGCGTGTGCGAAAGCCGGGTTCACCCCGACCATCGCCATGGAAGCGACCGAGCCACTGGCCGCGCTTGGCCTGGTGGCCGCCGGCCTGGGCCTGACCACCGTCCAGCAGAGCCTGGATCACCAGGCGCCGGACGGCGTGGTGCTGCGCGAGCTGCCGTGGTTCAGCTACCGCACACCGCTGTGGGCGGCCTGGCACCGCATCAACCTGCGCCCCCTGGTCGAGACCTTCCGCAGGACGCTCGTGCGCACCGCCACCGAAGGCAAGCCGGCATTCGGCGACTGAGCCGACCGCGCTATGCCGGGCCTGCCTCGGTGTAGCGCATCACCATGAAACCCTCTTCTGCGGCCGGTGCAACGAAGTGGCGGGTGATCTGCTCGAATTCCTCATCGCTGGCCTGGAAGGGATGCTCGCCGCATGCATTGCGTGCACGCAGCCGCGCCTTGCAGACCTCGTCGGCGATATCGAGGAAGTGCAGTTGATGCGCGGCGCCCACTGGCGAGAACACCTCACGAGCCCACCCGCGGGTGGGGGGCGTGTTGAAGGGGAAATCGAGCACCACCGAGACGCCGGCCTGCAGCAGCGTACGCAGATGATCGGTCAGCACGCTGCGCAGCGTGGCTGCGCGCTGCAGATAATCGGCGACGGAGTGGATTTCGCCCGGGTGCAGCGTGGCCAACCAGGCATCTTCGCTGATCAATACGTGGCGAGGCTTGGCCGCCAGCTGTTGCGACAACGTCGATTTTCCTGCGCCGATCTTGCCGCACAGCAGGTGCAGGGTTGCGCCGCCATCGGCGGATGAAGGGTGTTGCATCTGCGATCTCCTCGGTGGATTCCAGTTCCCGGGAGAGCGCTGCATGCAATCCGCCTTCCCGGGCGGGTTGCAGGGCCGTGACGACCGCGCGCTACCCCGCCTTCCCGTGGGGAATGCGGATAATCAACGCGGTGACGTGCGGGACCATGTCGCCAGCGTAGAGCGCCGCCTGTTCGGCCCGCAATCCCCTGCGGCAGTGCAGCGCGCGCAACATTCCGCTGGCATCTATGCTCTGCGCCATTCCCGCATGGAATGACCACGATGCGCCCCTTGCTTCGATGTGCCCTCGCCCTTGGCCTGCTGCATGCTTCGACGGCATCGCTGGCAGCACCAACCACGGAACCACGCACGCTCAGCGGCGAGCTGCAGGGCGCCCCCTGGCGGCTGGATGTACCGGCAGACTGGAACGGCGACCTGGTGATGCTGGCCCATGGCTATGAGCCCGTGGGCGTGCCACGCACCACGCCGATGGCCGCCGGTGACAGCACCGCAGCACTGCTGGGCGCGGGCTACGCCGTCGCGCAGAGCGCGTATTCCAGCCAAGGCTGGGCGGTGGCCGAGGCGATCACCGACATGGAACACCTGCGACAGCATGCCCTGGGTGAACTCAAGCGCGTGCGACACACCTGGATGCTGGGCTTCTCGATGGGTGGTGCCGTAACCATTGGCAGCCTCGAGCGTTTCCCGCAGCACTATGCCGGTGGTGTGTCGCTGTGCGGCGCCAATCTCAGTGGCGAACAGATCGCGGCCGACCTGCTGACCACACTGGTCGCGTTCGATTATTTCTTCCCCAAAGCTGAGGGGCTGCCGGTCACCGGGTTGGCGTCGCGCGAAGCAGCCATGCTGCCCCAGAGCGAGCTTTACCAGGGCATCGTCACCGCGCTGCAACGCGACCCGGCGCATGCCGCGTTGCTGGCGCAGCGGCTGCAGGTTTCCCCCGATGAAGTGGCCGGCACGATCAGCCTGCACGCCCTGGTCCTGCACGAGCTGGCCACACGCAGCGGTGGCATGCCGGTCGGCAACAGGGGCATGGTCTACAGCGGCTTCGGCGATGACGCCGCATTCAACGCCGGGGTGCGGCGCATCGATGCTGTACCTGCCGCGCAGGCCAGGGTGCGCGCGACGCTGGCGCTGACCGGCGCACTGCAGCGCCCGCTGGTGATCCAGTTCAACCACAACGACCCGACCATCGTGCCGCACATGCAGACGGTGTATCCGCAGTTGGCCGCACACGCAGGTGCGCGGCCAGCGCCACGGGTACTGCCATCGGTGGGCGAAGGACATTGTGGCTTCTCTGAAGCACAGGTTGTCGATGCCTTGAAGACAGTGCAACGCTGAGTCCATCGCGTAGCGAAACGCGTCCGCCACGCTGGTAACGCTTACGGTGCAGGGACCCGCGCAGCATGTGCCGCCTCCCCTCGATCCGACCGCGCACCTGTTCGGCATGCCCGAAGGCGAGTGGCTGGGCTTCGACATGTCGGTGCCGTTTGGCCACCCGGGTGTCGGCCGACCAGCACAGTGCCGTTCGATGCGCGCGGTCAGATCGGCGCGCTCGGCCAGGTCTTGGCCGTGCGCCCGTGGCCGCGGCAGGCGGGGATCAGCCGCCCAGCGTGCCCATCGTGAAGGTGTAGCCCGAGCTCATCAGGAATTCGCGCATGCGCATTTCCGCGCGCCGCGGTGAGGCCAGGTTGGCCGGCGCATACAGGGCATACACCAGGCCCGATCCCTCGATATGTTCGCGGCGGACCTCGCAGCGGGCGGTTTCCGAGGCTATCACCCATCCGTCCTTCAGCCGCTCCGGCCCGATGGATTGCCCGTTCTTCAACCGAAAGGTCAGCCAACGCACATCTGCCATGATTTTGCTCATTTCCGATTCGCTCCGTGCCCGAAGCGACCCGTGATGTCCTTGCTCGCCATTGCAGCTCCCTGAGACGTGGAACTCGACCATAACGCCTTGCCATGTCGCGGGTGACTGAGACTGGCCGCGCCGCTCAGGTCGCCAGGTTGAAGAGCCGCCACAACGCCTCGCGCCCGGGTGGCGTCAGCCGTAGTTCGCGCCGGCCCTCGACGCGCCGCAGCCAATCGTTGTTCACGAAACTATCCAGCATCGCCTCACCGACCAGCCCTGCCAGGTGTGGCCGCCGTTCGGTGCAGTCCAGGCAGCCACGGCAGTAGCGCGCCGGGTTGGCCGCCACCGGCTGCTGCAGGAGCTCGCGCAACGGCAGGCCCAGTCCGGCAAGGAATGCGGCGCCTCCAGCGCTGATCTGCCAATGCCCTTCGCATGGCAGTACATGCCCCGCCTGCAGCAGGCGATCGGTGATGGCGACCGCGTGCACGCCGGCCAGGTGCCGATAGCAGGAACGCGCCTCGCGCAGTGCAGGCATGCTGCGCGTGGCCGCAGCGGTACACGAAGGGGTACGGTCGGCCACGCGCAGGATGCCTTCGAGCATCTCTGCCACCTCGCTCGATGCCAGCCGGTGGTAGCGATGACGCCCCTGCGCCACCGCCACCAGCAGGTCGCCCTCGACCAGCCTGCGCAGGTGCGTGCTCGCCGTCTGCGGCGTTACCCCGGCCACGCGCGCCAGCTCCATCGCGGTGTAGGCCCGTCCATCCATCAACTGCAGCAGCATGGCGGCACGCGCCTGGTCCCCGACCAGGGCACCGACACTGACAAGGGAACCGGAGGTGTGGACCATGCCCCATTGTGGCATGCCGTCATCTGCCAACAGTTCGATGCAGGCCGAAGCGTCAGCAGCCGACTGCGCGGCACAGTGCTCGCCCGCAACCGCGAGACCTGCCGTGAAGACCGCTTCGATCCATCGCCGCCGCATCACCCCTTCGGTCCTGTACCCAGGCACGCCCGTGCTGCTGATGACCACGTTGAATGACGACGGCAGCAGCAACATCAGCCCGCTTTCTTCGTTCTGGGCGCTGGGCAACCGGGTAGTGCTGGGTCTCGGTACGCAGGGCCAGGGCTATCGCAACCTGCAGCTGCGCAGCGAGTGCGTGCTGAACTTCCCCTCATCCGCGCAGGCCGCACAGGTCGAGGCGATCGCGCGGGCAACCGGCTGTAACCCGGTGCCGACCGCCAAGCAGGCGATGGGCTACGTGCACGTGCGCGACAAGTTCGCACTGGGCGGATTCACTGCCGTCGTGTCGACGCATGTTGCTCCGATGGCCATTGCCGAGTGCCCGCTGCAGGTGGAGGCCACCGTCATGGCGATGCATCCACCCGGCGAGGATGATGGCCAGGGCTTCGTGATCGTCGAAGGCCGCATCCGCTGCGTGCATGCGCACGAAGACATCACCGTGGACGGCACCCAGCACATCGATGTGACGCGCTGGAAACCGCTGATCTACCTGTTCCGGCACTACCTGGGCGTGAGCGCGCCGGTTGGGCGCAACTTCCGTGCGGAGACACCCATGCGCCTTCCCGCCTAGCGGGAACGACTCATGGCGTACCCGCGGGTACGTTGCTGAACTTGTCGCGCACCGAGCGCTCGCGTTCACGCCGGGTCGAGGCGCACTGTTCGCGCGCACTCGCCATCTGTGTATCCGCCGCCATCCGCTCGGCACTCAACGATTGCTGCAGGCTGGCAATCTGCGCACGGATGCCCGAGTCACGGGTTGCGCCGGCCAGGTTGTTGCTCGACGCGGCCATCTGCCGGTTCAACTCGGCGATCTGCCGACCGATCTGCTGGCTGCGCGACTCCAGCGGACCGTAGATGCGCGAGCGCTCGCCCTGCACGCAGTTGCGCTCGGCGATACCGGCGTCGGCCAGTTCGGTGTTCTGGTACACCGCCGCGCGGTTCGATGCCTCCCCCGCCGTTTCCGTGGAGGAACGGCTGGAACGCAGCTTCATGGGTTCAGCGCCGGCAGCACAGGGATTCTGGCTGTATACCGTTTCACCGGAAGCGCCCTTGCACTTGTAGACCTGGGCCGATGCCAGCGGGAAACACCCCAGCAGCATCATCGCCATCACTACCTTCCCCTTCATCCTGCACCGCTCCCTGGTTCATTGGACAACCGCCACGATACGGTGGTTTGGTGGCGACTGCACGCTGGCGCCGTTCAGACCGTTTCGCCCTGCAGATCGAGCAAGGCCGTGGTCCAGCGGCGCGCTCCCAGCGTGGCCACCATGCCGCCGCGGTAGACGAACCTGCGTACGTGGCCGTCTTCAATGAAGCAGGTCTCGTTCTGCATCGGTACATAGCCCGCAGAGGCATAGTGCCGATGATCCAGGGCGAACAGCACGGCGAAATCGATACCGTGCCGGCGCAGCTCTGCATGGGCCGCTTCGATCAACCGCGAGGCAATGCCCTGCCGGCGAACGTCGGCACGCACCACCACGCCGCCAATCAAGCCCATGCGTTCCGGCTCGCCGTCCAGCAGTACGTTGCGTTCGTACAGCGCAAGATGTGCGACAACCTGATCACCTCCCATCGCCAGGACCAGAGCGACCGGCCCCGGGATGGCGTAGCCCTCGCCCTGCATGTCCGGGAAAGCCTGGCGGAGCAGATCCACCGCCTGCTGACGGTGTTGCGGCGCTACGCGCTCCCTGCTGGATACCTGAACGTGCATTGCCCTGTCTTCCTGGAACCGGTGTCCAGCCTCATCGTGCCACGGAAACATGACCGTGCCCGCGGCAACGTTTCACTGTCAGTGCAGTGTGATCCAGTACGAGACGATATCCGTGTAGCTGCCCTCGCGCTTGACTGCCCGCGGCTCCCTGCCGAGTACGCTGAAACCCAGCGATTCATACAGCCCGCGCGCAGCAGCATTGTCCTCCAGCACCGTGAGGGTGAGCGATTCAATGCCCTCGGCGCGCGCAGATGCAAACGCAGCAAGAAGAAGCTGGCGGGCGACACCCTGGCCACGGTGGCCGGTGCCCACATGGACACTGTGCACTTCCGCCGTATGCTGTCGCGCCATCCGCATCGGGCGTACGTAGCGCAGGAAGCCCGCAAGCTTGCCGTCGATGAAAGCGCCGAAATAACGCGTGCCGGGATCAGCAAGCTGGGCGCGCATCACGCCTGCCGTCTCATTCTGCGCCTCGGCCAGCGTAGACAGGAACGCAGCGGGCGACTCGCGAAGCGCCTGCAAGCGCGCCTGCCAGAGAATGTCGGCGTCGTCAGCGCCAAGTTGCCGGATGACCATGCGACACACCCGCGAGGTTGTTGATGCACAAGTGCCCAGCCTAGCGCGGGTTCGCCTGATGCAGCGCGCATGCAAGAATGAAAACCGTCCCTCCTTCATTCACCGCCATGACTGAACTGCAGATTCCCCGCGTTGGATGCGGCGCCGTCGTCCGTGATGCCGACGGCCGCATCCTGCTGATCCAGCGCGGACGCGATCCGGAGCGCGGGCATTGGGGCCTGCCCGGCGGCAAAGTCGACTGGATGGAAACGGTGGAGGCTGCCGTGGTCCGCGAAGTCCGCGAGGAGACCGCCCTGGAAGTGCAGCTGCTGCGCCTGCTGTGCGTGGCCGATCATTTCGAGCCGGCGCTTGCTCAGCACTGGGTCGCGCCTATCTACGAGGCACGGGCACCTGCGGGTGCCGAGGCTTCCATCCAGGAGCCGGGCGTGCAGACCGGGCTGGGCTGGTTTGCCGGGGATGCTCTGCCCCAGCCGCTGACGCAGGCCACGGTGCAGGCGCTGGCCAGGCTGTAGCCCATCAGGCCACGACCAAGGCGGCACGGATGCCGCCCGGCCTTGCGGCTCACTCGATCGGAAGACCGTGCATCTTCAGGAACGAGAGTTTGTCCCAGTAGCCGCGCTGGAACGTGATCAATCCTCCGTCAACCGTGAAGAAGCCGCATCCACGCAGGCCAAGAGGGTCGCGCCATTCCAGCGCAGCGACATTGCCGGCCTCATGGATGACTTCGGGAATGCAGACCATTTCAGCAGTGCTGAATTCACGCTCGAAGGTGGCACGGATCGCATCGCGGCCCTTGATCGGGTCCTGGGTGACCTGGTGATTGATCGCGTCGGGGTGATACAGCTCCGTCAGGCCAGCAGCATCGCCTGCGTTGAAGCGCTCGATCCAGGTTTCCACGATGTGTCGGGGAGTCATCTGCATGAAGTCCGCTAAGGCCCAGACCCGATCATAGCGCTCGTACAGCACATTCCAGACCGCAGAAAAACAAAAAGCCCTGACCGGAGTCAGGGCTTTTCAATTGGAGGCCTCAAGCGGAATCGAACCGCTGTAAACGGATTTGTAATCCCAATCAAATCCTTACTCATCAATAGCCTGAGCGGAGGCGACACCCGCCCAACCGCCCCAACCGATCGAGTGCTGCCTTGATCCGCTCAACCTCCTTCGCTCTGGCCTCGGCCAGGCGTCGGGCCTGTTGCTGCTGTTCGCGGGTCGGCGGCAGACCGGGCAGTGGCGGGGGCAACTGGATCGGCGTGCTGTCGGTCAGCCGGGCGACGGCCTCACGCAGAGGCAGCTCGGGATACAGCCGGGCCGCGCACCAGCGTTCCGCATAGCGCTTCGCCTGCCGGACGTTGGCCGCGCGCCCCCTTCACCTGCCCCATCTTCTGGCCTTCCATCCACAGGCGCACCCCAAGGGAGTGACGCCGGCCGTCTCCTGACCGTTCTACCAGAGCGCCCAGCGCTCACCGGTCTGGACCCAACCAGAGGGAATGGGCGCAGTGCAGAAGCCCTGGTAACCGTGGGAAGGGAAGGTCGCATGGCCGGACGGATACGACCGGCCATCGTGTCAACGATTCGACAAGGCGCGCCCAAGTCCCCGGCCTGTAATTGAGCCAGTCGCCGATGCCGCAAAGCTCCCGCCAGCCACTATTGTGAACAAAAAATGAACTTCAGTTGCACCTTGGCCGGGGGTGGTTCCGCCCGTCGCCGTTTACAAATAGAGGTCTGTAAAGCACTTGGCACTCGGAGACACCCCAGATCGAGCGCCATCTATGTCCTCCCCCTGTACACGCACTACGTTCATCAGCAACAAAGGAGCGCTATGAGTCGACGGATCAAAGCCCTGAGCCTCGCTGTACTAGCCATGCTGGCAGGAGCGGCAGTTTGGTACGGAACAACCGCACCGAGTACACAGCCAAACAAAGCCGCCTCATCGTCAGAGCCATCCAGCGCTTTGGAGCACGCCACTCGAGGGCCCGCGATCTCCGCCTCGCGACCTGTCTCTTCAAGATCCACACCAGGGTCTGCGGCCAACAGATTAGTTCGTGTGCGGCAACTGTCCGGACGCGCGTACGCAGTGGAAGACTATGGACCAATCCCACCAGGGACAGTGCACGAAGTCATTTCAAGACTTTCACCGTTGGCATTAGCTGGTGATGCGACAGCGTCCTACGGAATATTTCAGAAGCTCAATGAGTGTAAGGACATCAATCGACGCGCGTCTCGAGGCGTCGCACTTCACGCTTCCGAGAATGTCGCGACCGCGTGCATTGAACTATCCGCTGAAGATGAACTGAGTTCCAGTAGATGGCTCTCGCTTGCAGCAGAGCAGGGGAACATTGGAGCACGACTCCTTTATGCCGCGGACTCACAATCCGCCCTTGGAGGACCAGCGGAGCTGCTTCGCAATCCAGACCGCACGAAGGAATACAAGCAGACAGCTGTCGGCTATCTGCAAGAAATGGCAAACCAAGGCAGTGCGGACGCACTCCTACAGCTTGGGAATGCCTATCACGCTGGTGTACTTGTCGACGAGGACCGAGTTACAAGCAGAGCTTACTTTGAAGCAGTTCGTCTCGCAGATCCGTCGATAGTGCCAGCTCGACAAGTTAGTACCTTGGACAAATCGCTAAGTGCAGAACAGCTGAACTTGGCACTTCGAAAGGGAAATCAACTCTATGACTCATGCTGCAGATAAGAAGTTCTTCCGCATCCCCCGCCGCAAGGCCATTCTACTTCTGATAGTCGTCGCTGCGATCGCACTCGCAGCAAGCACGTTCGCTTTCGAACGCGGCCCCTACTTCTGCACCGATTGTCACGTCGAATCACCGGTACCCGACGCAAGAACCCTAGAGGTCATTAAAGACTCGCGGGCACCAATCGACTATGTGCCATTCTTTGCGTGGGCGACTGGAACAACGTACCAGATATGCAATCCCACCCACTGCACCGTCTATCACGAGAATTTTGAATCCAATTGGGTGGGCGAAGGCCGGACCCCTCGCGAGGGTGTTATGCCCGAGCCAATCTACGAAGGCGGCGGCGTGGAGACTGGCGGAGGCGGCACCGAGAATGGGGGTGGCGGAGTTGGCGTCGGTGGCACCAACTTTGGCGGTGGATGTGTCGGCAACTGCAGTGGCAGGATAGATGTCGGCCCAGTCCAGCAAATTTGATTTACCGATGCAAAGCCCAGCTCACTCAACGAGCAGGGCTTTTCTCACAAATGCCACGCGCGCCGGTCATCCTGACCAGATTCCAGTAGGCAGCGATGATCCGGGCGTAATAGCACATACGCTTCTCCTGTAAGGAGTATTTAGATGGTGACCTCCATCACTGGAAGGTTGGGAGCCGCTTCAATCAGGCGACCACCTCGAACCCAGACGTTGTAAGGAATGGTTTGCTGCCGCTGGCCGAAAGCCCGCACCTGTACCCCGTCATACGTCGTCAGCGTGCTGCTGCCATCACTGTTGTGCGCGGTGACGGTCGCCAGCAATCGAGGATTGCTGCTGACCAGTTCGCCGAATTGATCCCGAAGGTCAGTTCGCATCGTTGTAGTGCCTTTCGAGGGCTGCGGCGTGCTCGATCACAACTGCCTGTTGATCGATCACAACATCAACGCGCAGCGACTCGCACTGCCCATGCCATCTCCCCGCAGCGCCAACCACTTCCATCAGGTCCAATGGCATGACTGGGCCGACCTCACCTGGCTTAATCGGCTTGGGGAACAGCGGCATAGTGAGGTCGACGGCGGCTTGCTCACTTCGTTCACCAAGGATGTTCCGCCCGCGCTCGGCGCCGACGGCAGCAACATGAATCAGTGGGCTGCTGACCTGCTGTGCGAAAAGCTGACCTGCCTCACCGTCCTTGCGTACTTTGCAGGTGACGCCCTTTCCCGGCAGCTCACCAGTGACCACCACCGCATCGTGCAGCGGTTCGCTACGTATCTGGAGGCTCTCGGCAAGGACGATGTACTCCTGCACAACGTGATCAGGAGGTGATTCCCGCCAAAGCTACGGGCTGACTGGATAGCTGGCCCGAACCCGCAACACCGGCTGCGCCGGGTCGGACTGCACACCACCGCGACACTTGCCCCGGCCAAGCCGCTGATGGCATCGAGAGGCGTGTTCGCGTCGCAGATTCTTCGCTGCCGCCTCGGTGTTGGCTAGCTCCTCCGGCACCACGCCGCGATCAAGCAGCACGTCCAGACGACGTACATACTCGTTCCTCGGCTTCATAGGACCTGCCGACAACGGGTGGCAAACAGATGATTTCATGGCCGAATCAGGAGATTCTGCACAAAGGCATCGAACGCCAGGCAAGCAAAAAGCCCTGACCGGAGTCAGGGCTTTTCAATTGGAGGCCTCAAGCGGAATCGAACCGCTGTAAACGGATTTGCAATCCGGTGCATAGCCACTCTGCCATGAGGCCAACGTACTGCGCGCCAGGAACTGGGCCCTGACAAGACAAAACCCCAAGATGGGGCCTGTCGGAACATGGAGCGGGAAACGAGACTCGAACTCGCGACCTCAACCTTGGCAAGGTTGCGCTCTACCAACTGAGCTATTCCCGCGTAAGCCGACATGCTACCGGAAATCCGGAAAACACACCAGCGATTTCACCTTTCTGACTGCGCGTAAAGCCTTGTGGCCCAACGTGCCCCGCCTTGCCGTGGCGGGAGAAAAACAAGGCCCCTGCCGGGGCCCTGTAGAATCTGGAGCGGGAAACGAGACTCGAACTCGCGACCTCAACCTTGGCAAGGTTGCGCTCTACCAACTGAGCTATTCCCGCAGATTCCGTTCGACCTGCGTCGAAGGAGCGCTATTGTGTCCAAATTCCTTCACGCCGTCAACAGTCTTCACATCATGCGGTCACGGACGTCCGCAGTGGGGTACGCTGCCCCGCCCGGCCCCGTTCGCCCATGCTCCTTCGCGGCACGCCTCTGTTGATCGCCCTGCTGCTGCATTTGCTGGTGGCCCTGCTGTACTGGGCGCTGATGCCGATGGGAATGAACTGGTATCGCGACCATTTCGGCTTTGCTTCACATCGTGACATCGGCCTGGGCATCGCCCAGTTCTATCTGTTCTGGATGTTCATTGGCGCCCAGCCGCTGATCGCGGTGCTGCGGCCACTGTTTGCCAAGCTGCTGGTGCTGGCGATTCCCCTGGCGTTCGCGAGTTGGACACTGATGCACAACCATCCGCTGCGCCTGCTGTACTTCACCCTCGGGCCCGGCCTGCTGGCACTGGCCGCGATCGCTATTTCCGCGTGGTATGCATCACGCAAGCGCCTGCCTGCCGCCACGGACACCGCCGATGCCTAGACGCTACGTCCGCCTGTTCTGGTTGCTGGTTGCGTTGACCTGGCTAGCGCTGATCGCCGCACTGGTCAATGCCGGCTTCACCCCAGACTACTGGCTGCTGCATCACCTGGAGGGCGCCGAACTGCCCTACCCGACCAGCACTGTCATCGTGTTCGCGTTGCTGGGCACCGTCGAACTGGTGGTGGCCGCCTTGATCGTGCGGCCGTGGAGACTGAAACGCCTGTGGCTGCGCCTGCTGATCGCCTTCGCCCTGCTGCTGGCATGGTCGGTGCCGTGGATGCTGTCAGCCATGCACCAGCCGCCGGTACACGGCATGCATCTGCTGTGGTTGCTGCTGCTGGACGTGGGACTGCTGCTGGCGCTGTGCATGGTGTCGGCGGTGAGCGCATGGCGGGTGCTCAGGCGTCGAGGGCGCGCGGATGCGCCCCCGCCGCAGCACTAGGCTTACTTCCGGAACTCCACCCGCACATGCTGGCCGAAGCGCGCCTTGGCCTCGCCATCGAACTCCAGCACGCACTCCACCACCTTGGCCACGCCACGCCCAGCGTCTTCAGGCAGGCGTGCCTGTGCGAACACCGGGCTGATGCGTACCACGCGTGCGGGCGGCAGCGTGCTGGTGTTTTCGGCGCCATCGCTGTCCGGAACGACGGTAGCGTTCATGCCGACCTGCACGGCATCGGCGTAGGCCGCGCTGAGTTCGGCACGTACCTGCAGCGGGCGCGCCGGCAGCAGGGAGATTGCCGGCTTGCCCGCCTGCACGAAAGCTCCGAGGCCAGGCACCTGGCCGACCACGGTGCCGGCTTCCGGCGCGCTCAGCGACATCTGCTGCAGTTTCAGCCTGGCGTGTTCCAGCTTGTGCTGGGCCAGGTCGACCTGCGCACCGGCCACGTCGACATCGGCGCGCACACCCGCCAGCTGCTGCTTGGCCGCATCGGCCTGCTGATTGGACGACACGCCTTCGCTGGCCCCCGTGGACAGGCGAGTAGCGTTGCGCTCCAGTTCGCGCAGCTGCGCCTGGCTGCCCTTCAGGCGGTCATTGGCCAAGGCGAGATCGGCGCTGGCCATCGCCACCTCCTGCTGCAGCAAGGCACCATCCAGCGACAGCAGCAGCTGCCCCTTCTTCACCGTGGCGCCTTCCTTCACCGGTGCGGCGGTGATCGAACCATCCACCGGCGGTGCCAGCGCGATCAGGCCACCCTCGACGTCGATGATGCCGCGCGCCACCGCGACCTTGCCGACGGCGGTTGCACCGGCCTTGCCCGAAGGCGACTGCGCAGGCGCGTCCCTGGAACAGGCGCCGAGCAGCAGTGCCGCGGACAGGGCCAGGCTGAGGGGAAGCAGGTGCGACGTCTTGGTCATGGGGCGGACTCTACAGTTTCGTTCTGGCGGCGGTCATCACGGACCATGCCGTCTTCCATGGCGATCACCCGATCGGCATGCCGGATCAGGCGCGGATCGTGGCTCACGCACAGCACGGTGGCGCCATGCGCACGTGCGTAGCGATGCAGGATGTCGATCACGCGCTGACCGTTCTCGGCGTCCAGCGCGCTGGTGGGCTCGTCGGCGAAGATCAGCGTCGGCGACTTCGCAAAGGCACGGGCAACGGCCACACGCTGCTTCTCGCCGCCGGACAGCTGCGCCGGGCGCATGTGGCTGCGGTGGCTGAGGCCCACTTCTTCCAGTGCCTTGCGCGCCAGCGGTTCGCTTTCGCGATTGCGCATGCCGCGGTAGCCCAGCGGCAGCTGCACCTGCTCCAGCGCAGTCAGTGCCGGGAACAGATTGAAGCCCTGGAACACGAAACCGACATGGTGCAGGCGGAAGCGCTCCACCTCGCTTCGGGTCATGTGCCCCACATCCTGGCCAAGTGCGTGCACGCGGCCACCATCGGGCGCGGACAGGCCGGACAGCAGCGACAACAGCGTGCTCTTCCCGCAACCCGACGGGCCCGACACCAGGGTCAGCTCGCCAGGATAGATGTCCAGCGACAGGCCGCGCAGCACCGGCACCTGCACATCGCCGGACATGAAGCCCTTTTCAAGTGCATCGGCCCGCAGGGTCGGGGCGACGGCGCGTGTGGAAGTCATCGGCCGGTCCTCAACGCAGCAGCAACGATGGATCGGAGCGGACGACACTGCGCACCGCCATGATGCTGGAGAGCATGGCCATCACCGCAACCAGCGCGACACAGCCGAGGATCACCATCGGTGTCAGCTGCACCGGAACGCGCTGGGTCTGCGCGATCAACAGCACCACGGTGCTGAAGGCCGCCGCCAGCAACATGCCCACGCCACCGATCAGCAACGCCTGCTCGAACACCACCCGTGCCAGCGCATAGCGGCCTGCACCGAGTGCATTGAGCGTGGCGTACTCGCGCACTGAGCCGGCCACCACCGACGCGAACGACTGGTTGGTGATCACCGCGCCGACGAAGCAGACGATGACGGCCATGAACAACACCGCGATGCCGGCGCCGGTATCGAACAGCCAATACTGCTGCGAGCGGCTGGCGAACTCCGGCGCGGTCCAGAACTCGACCGGCGTGGCCCGGCCCATCGACGCGGACAAGCGGTCACGCACACGATCGGCCAGGTCCGGCGAGCGCAGGCCCGCCACGAAGTAGGTACTGCCCTCATGTGGGTCGGTACCGGCGATGGCACGCGCAGTATCCAGCGAGGCCAGCACGTTGACGCCACCAAGGCCACGCAGGCCCGGTTGCGCGGCAACCACGCGCACGGCCTTGCCATTGATCCAGGCACGGTTGTTCTGCAGGTCCACGCCCAGCGTATCCAGGTCGGCGCTGTCGACGATCACCGCACCCGGTTCGCGCAGCTGTGCACGCAGGTCGGCAGGCAGGATGCGCGCGAACATCATTGCATCGTCGCGGGTGGAGATGCCGGACAGATACACCGACACGTTGCCGGTACCCTGCGCGCTGGAGCGCCATTCGCCATCCACCCACTCGTAAGGTTCGACGCGGGTGACATCCGGATCCATGCGCAGGTGGCTTTCCACATCGGCGCTGATCGCGTGGCCGTAGTTGACGCTCTGGGTGCCGGGGAAACCGGCCCAGATATCGGCCGAAGATGCCTTCACATAGATCGCGGCGGTACCGAAGATGCCCAGCACCAGCGCCGCCTGCACGATCAGCAGCACGCCGGCGAAGCACATCGCCAGCACCACCGGCAGGAACCGGCGCCACTCATAGGCCAGGGTCTTGCGGGCCAGCGCGATCATTGCGGTTCGCCCTCAGCCTCGACCGGCAGCGGTGCGCCGCCAAGGGCGCGGTACAGCGAAGCAAACGCCAGCACGCGTGCGCCCTGCGCACCGATCAGATCCGCCTGCGAAGCGAGCGCGGCACGTTGCGTGTCCAGCCCATCGAACTCGCTGGACAGGCCCAGCTGCACCTGCCGCGCCTGGCGCTTGACCTGCTGGTTGGCGGCATCGTTGGCCGCGCGCAGCGACTGGATGCTGCTGTCCTGGCGTGCAAGGCTGCCCAGCGCACCTTCCACTTCGCTCACGCCTTCCAGCACGGCCTTGCGATACCCGAGCAGCGCGGCGTCCAGTTGCTTCTCATCGGCATGGAAACGCGCACGGCGTTGGCCCCAGTCCCACAGCGGAATATCGACGTATGGACCGATCGACGGACTGGAGTCGGAATTGGAGCGCGCGTTCTGGGTGAGGTTGTAGGCATACAGAATGGAGCCGCCGAGGCTGATCCGCGGGTACATCGCGGCGCGCGCCGAGCCCTTGCTGGCGGCGGCCTGCATCACTTCCGACTCGGCCAGCAGGATCTGCGGCCGATGGCGCAGCAGATCGGCGGGGACCTGCTGCAGCGAGAACGTGCCCAGCGTCGGCGGCGTGCGATAGGCGCGCCAGGCCGGATCCGGGCCATCGCGGCCCAGCAGCAATGCCAGCGCGCGGGCCGCGTTGTCCGCGTTTTCCCGCGACTGTGCGATGGCGGCGCGGGTCGCGGCCTGGCGTGCACGCAGGCGATCAAGTTCGCCGGGCTCATCCAGGCGCAGGCGCTGGCGCACCAGGGCCAACTGTTCGCCACGGTCATCCACGGTCTGCTGCCGGCCCAGCAGGTCCTGCTGGGCCTGCGCCACGGTCAGGTCCAGATAGCTGCGCACCACGTCGGCAATCACCGCTACCTGCGCGGCATTGCGCAGCGCCTCGGCATTGCCGGCCGAGGCCTGCGCGCTCAGCTGCGCACTCTCGGCGGCGCCGAACAGGCCCAGGTCCCAGATCGCTTCAATGCCGGCATGGAAGTAGGTATCGACAGCGGCGGCGTCCTGCACCTGCTTGGCGCTGGCGGAGATTTCCGGCAGGAAACGCGAGTCGGACGTGCCAGCGACGATCCGAACGGCCTGCAGGCGCAAGGTGGCCTGCTGCAGGTCGAGATTGCCGGCGACCGCCTGATCGACCAGGCCATCCAGCGCCGGGTCGGCCAGCACCTTCCACCACTGCCTGGCGTCCACCGCCACGCCCTGGCCCTGCGGTACCTGGGTCCAGGCGCTGGGTGTGCGATCAGGCAGGTCCGGGACGGGCACCGACATGCAGCCGGCCAGGGCCAGGGTTGCCAACAACGCACCGGGGCGCAGCACTGCCTGCAGGGAGAGTCTGCGCCCGGTCCTGGGCACTGCCACTGAAGTGATACGCCTGACCACCAGCCCGCCAACGTGTAGAAGGAGCATGAAGGCTACCGTGCGATTGTGGAGCGAACATGGAGAATTGGTCCGAAAAAGGTCACAACACGCATGCGGTTCAGGCAACGATGGCGTTGGCCTTTCGCCAGCCTTTCACTGCATGCGACGCACGGAACGCTGGTGCGACATCCGGGCCATTGCGTCTTGTTGCCAACTTCCCCGAGCCCCGCCCCTGCGGTCATCCCCACGACCGATACGCCCCGCCATTCCGATTGCGACACTAACGCTGGAATCGTCCCGCCAGGCCGCCGATATCACGCCCGCCATGACGACGCCATGGCGCGACTGTAGCGCCCCGTGCCGCCAACGTCATGACAAACGAAAAACGCCCCCTTGCGGGAGCGTTCTTCTTGAATCTGGAGCGGGAAACGAGACTCGAACTCGCGACCTCAACCTTGGCAAGGTTGCGCTCTACCAACTGAGCTATTCCCGCAGATTTCGTTCGACCTGCGTCGAAGGAGCGCTATTGTGTCGATATTGCTGCACGGCGTCAACAGGAATTTTCGCCTGCATTTCGGGGAGGCGTTCAGGCCCCCAGGACCGATACCTCAGGTTCGCAGGCCACGGCGGTGGAAGTAGACCTGCTCGGCGATGCGCCGCGTGGCCGCCGTGTGCAGCAGTGCATTGAGCGGCCAGTCGGCCTGCAGATGGTCCATCGCCCAGCGCAGCAGGCGCTTGCCATGGAATGCCGGCGCCACCCGCCGCGCCACCCGTTCCGCTTCCGGCCCTTGCCCACGCAGATGGCGGGCAATCGCCTCGCCGACCGCCCAGCCGTGCCGCCACGAGGAGTGGATGCCCCCGGCGGACAGCGGCGAGACGATGCCTGCCGCGTCGCCGGTCAGGATCACGCGTTGGCCGGTGAACGGCCCATCCGGCCGGCCGCACGGGACCAAGCCGGCGCGGGTGGCCGAGGGACGCGCCGAAGGCGGAATGCCGACCACATCGCGCACGTGGTCGAGGAAGCCATCGATATCCGGCGGCCGCACCTGTTGCGGGTCATGACGCAGCGCCAATCCCACCTGCAGCCCGGTCGGATTCTGTGCGACCCAGCCGATGTAGCCCGGCGCGTAGCGCTTGCTGACAAAGCAATGCAGCGCATTGCCTTGCGCCACCTGCAGGCCGGCGAACTCGCGCTCGACGCCGTAGAGGGTGTCGCGCACCTGACCAAGGCCGGTGCGCTGGGCCACGCGTGAGCGTGCGCCATCAGCACCAACCAGATAGGCGCATCGCCCTGCCCCATCCACCTGCCAGCCATCACCACTGCGATGGGCATCGGTGAAAGACCGTTGCAGGCGCAGGTCGACACCATTCGCGCGCAGCTCGCTGGCCAGCCAGCGCATCAGGTTCGGCGTATCGGTGGTGAGGAAGTAATAGCCCGGCGCGGCCAGCAACACGTTGCGCAGGTTCGGCGCATACAGGCGCACGTTTGCGACCCGCTGCACCAGATGCTCGGGCATGCGCCCCAGCCAGGTCTGCTCCATCGCTTCCTTCACCACGATGCCGGTGGTGTGCAGGCGCTCGCCGGGGTCGGCCTTGCGTTCAAGCACGCAGACGCGCAGACCGTACTGGGCGGCAGCCAGTGCGCAGGCGGCACCGGCGAAGCTGGCGCCGACGATGACCACGTCGTGGTCGTAGGCGGAGAGAGTGTGAGGCATTGCGGCATCGCCGTGGAGCGTCGGAGATGCAGCTTCGAACTGCCGCGTGGTGAGGCGAAGGAGTGGCGGTGAAGTGAGGATGAAGCGTGGAACACGCAAACGAAAAACGCTCCCTTGCGGGAGCGTTTCTCTTGAATCTGGAGCGGGAAACGAGACTCGAACTCGCGACCTCAACCTTGGCAAGGTTGCGCTCTACCAACTGAGCTATTCCCGCTTGGGAGGCGAAATTTTACCTATTCCAAGGATGGCGTCAAGCGCTTTTTTCAGGGTCTGTGAGGCGCCTTGCACCGCCTATCCACGCATGGCGTGGATCTACTACAGCGTCTCCGCAAACTGATGGATCCGCCCCCTCCGTGGATGCGGCATTTCCAATAGATCCACGCCATGCGTGGATGGCAGCAACCGTGGGGTCAGAGCCCTTTCCTGCAGAAAGGGATCCGACCCCGGGCTCAGTTGCCCAGCTTCTTCTGCCGCGCACGCTCGCGCGCAGCGCGCTCGTCATCGCGCAGGCTCGGCCAGGCGGCGTGCAGGTACTGCAGTCCCGACCACAGGGTCAGCACCGCGGCAATCGCCAGGGTCCAGTCACCGATGTGGAACACCGGCCAGCCCATCCAGATGTCTTCCACCGGCACGTTCGGGGCCACCGAATACAGCAGGCACAGCAGCGCGACCATCTGCGCGGTGGTCTTGACCTTGCCGATCATCGCCACGCGCACCTTCGCACGCTGGCCCAGCTCGGCCATCCATTCGCGCAGCGCCGACACCGCGATCTCGCGGCCGACGATCACCGCCGCCCAGAACGCCATCCACGGCGTCGGATGGCCCTGCACGATCAGGAACAGTGCCACTGCCACCATCAGCTTGTCCGCGACCGGGTCGAGGAAGGCGCCGAAGGCCGACTCCAGCTGGTAACGGCGTGCGATCCAGCCATCGAGCCAGTCGGTGATCGCGGCCAGGCCGAAGATCGCCGCCGAAGCGAAGTTGGTCCAGGTGTAGGGCAGGTAGAACACCAGCACCAGCACCGGGATCATCACGATCCGCAACAACGTCAGCCAGGTGGGCAGGGTCAACTTCATGCTTGCGTGCTTCTCTCTCTACTCGGCCGCATCAGGCGTGGCCAACCCGTGCAGGTTAGCGTAGATACGTGCCGCGAGGGCGTCATTGATGCCTTCCACCTTGGCGATTTCCGCTTCGCCAGCGGCTTTCAGGCCCACCAGGCCGCCGAAATGCTTGAGCAGGCTGGCGCGGCGGCGCGGCCCGATACCGGGAATGTCCTCCAGCTTGCTGGTCATCCGCGCCTTCTGCCGGCGGCCGCGGTGGCCGGTGATGGCGAAGCGGTGCGCCTCGTCGCGCACCTGCTGGATGAACTGCAGCGCCGGGTTGGCCGCGCCGGGGCGCAGCTCGCGGCCGTCGGGCATCACCAGCGCTTCATGGCCGGCGCGGCGCTCCACGCCCTTGGCCACACCCACCAGCAGCACGCCTTCCACGCCCAGGTCGGCCAGTGCGGCCTGGGCCTGCGCCAGCTGCCCGGCGCCGCCGTCGATCAGCAGCACGTCCGGCAGCACGCCCTGCTCTTCCACCGCACGGCGGAAGCGGCGGTCGATGGCCTGGCGCATGGCGGCGTAGTCATCGCCCGGCTCGATGCCGCTGATGTTGAAGCGGCGATACTGCGCGCGCACCGGACCGGCAGCGTCGAACACCACGCACGAGGCCACGGTAGCCTCGCCCAGGGTGTGGCTGATATCGAAACACTCGACCCGCTTGACCGGCTCGGCCAGGCCCAGCATCTCGCGCAGTGCGTCGCTGCGCGCATGCTGCGCGTTGCGGCTGTTGAGTTCGGTGGCCAGGGTCAGCTGCGCGTTGCGGCTGGCCAGTTCCACGTAGCCGGCGCGCTCGCCGCGCACGTTCCACTTCAGCTGCACCTTGCGCTCGGCCGAGGCCGACAGCGCGGCGACCAGCAGGTCGGCATCGGGGATCTCGCGGTCCAGCAGGATCTCGCGCGGCGGCTCGAATTCGATGTAGTACTGCGAGACGAACGCGGCCAGCACTTCCTCCGGGCTTTCTTCACCATTGGTGCGCGGGAAGAACGGGCGGGTGCCGAGGTTGCGGCCATCGCGGAACGCCAGCAGCAGCACGCAGGCCTGCGAGCCCTGCATGGCCACCGCCAGCACGTCCAGGTCGGCAGCACGGCCATCCACGTACTGGCGGGTCTGCATGCTGCGCAGCGAGGAAATCAGGTCACGCAGGCGCGCGGCCTGCTCGAATTCCAGTGCCTCGCTGGCGGCCTGCATCTGCTCGCCCAGCTCGCGGGTCAGTTCGTCGCTCTTGCCTTCCAGGAACAATGCAGCGCGACGCACCGCTTCGGCGTACTCGGCAGGCGCCACCAGCTCCACGCAGGGCGCGCTGCAACGCCCGATCTGGTATTGCAGGCACGGCCGCGAGCGGTTGCGGAACACGCTGTCCTCGCAGCTGCGCAGCTTGAACAGCTTGTGCATCAGGTTCAGCGTTTCGCGCACCGCAGTGACGCCGGGATACGGCCCGAAATAGCGGCCGGGAATGGCGCGCGGGCCGCGATGCAGCGCGATGCGCGGCCAGTCCTCGCGGGTCAGCAGCACATGCGGATAGGTCTTGTCGTCGCGCAGCGAGACGTTGTAACGCGGCGACAGCGACTTGATCAGCTGGTTTTCCAGCAGCAGCGCCTCGGCTTCCGAGCGCGTCACCGTCACGTCCATGCGCACGATCTGCGAGATCATCGACATGATCCGCGCATTCTTCGGGCTGCCGTTGAAATAGCTGCCGACGCGGTTACGCAGCGCACGCGCCTTACCGACATACAGCAGGGTGTCGTCGGCCGCGTACATGCGGTACACACCGGGGGCGGTACTGAGCTGGGCCGCGAAGGCCTTGCCGTCGAAGGCCGGGGCGGGAACGTCGGTCATTCGCTGATCGGCACTTCGCTGAGCACGCCGCTTTCGGGGTCGAATCGCAGCACGGCGTGGGCATCGGTCTCGGCGATCCACACCGCACCGGCACCCACGGCCAACCCGGCCGGGCCGTGCAGGCGGCGCGGCAGCGGCTGGGTGGTCAGTTCGCCACCGCCCAGCCGCAGCGTGCGCAGGCGACCATTGCCGGTATCGGCAATCCACAGCAGCGGCGCATCCGGACTCAGCGCGATCGCCTGTGGGAACTGCAGGCTGGCCTGCGCGCGCGGGCCATCTTCGTCACCGAAACGCCAGGGGCCCTGCCCGACCAGCGTCTGCACCAGATCCCCGCGCAGCTGCAGTGCACGGATCGAGGAGCCCAGCGCATCGGCCACGTACAGCACCTGCTGCACCACGGCCAGCGCAGTCGGTTGGGCAAAGGCAGCCAGGTGGCCGCTGCCGTCACGCTCGTCGATGGCACCGCTGCCGGCGCGCCACTGCAGGCTGCGCTGACCCAGGTGGTAACTCCAGATGCGGTTGTCGCCGGCCATGGCGATGTGCAGCTGGTTATCGGCGATGGCGAGGCCGACCGGGTGGTCCAGCGAGACCTGCCGCGCCTGTGCTACCGGGCCCTCCACCGGCGCACCGGGGCGGCCATTGCCGCACAGCGTGTCGACGATGCCGGTCAGCAGGTTGATGCGGCGCACGGCATGGTTGCCGGTGTCGGCCACGTACAGCGCGTCGCGCTCCAGCACCAGCGCCTGCGGGCGATGGAACGCCGCTTCGGCGAGGTTGCCGTCCATGAAATCGGCCGTCCCCAGCCCGAACTGGCGCAGGATGCGGCCGCCGTGGCTGCATTCGAGGATGCGGTGATGGCCACTGTCGGCGATGTACAGGCGTTCGGTGCTGACCGCCAGGCCCAGTGGAAAACGCAGGGCCTGCCGCGGCTCCGGATGCAGCTCGGTACCGCCGCGCGGCGGTGCCGACGGCGCACCGTGGCACAGCGCATTCAACGCACGCTCAAGCTCTCCCGGAGCCCCCAGCCCGACCAGCCGTTGCTGCTCGCGACCCTGCGCGTCCAGCAGTACCACGGTCGGCCACGATGTGATGCCGAAGCGACGCCAGCCATCCCAGTCGGCATCGAGCAGGACCGGCATTGACAGCCCCTGGCGGCGCAGCAGTTTGAGTGCGGCGCCGGCGTCACGCTCGAAATCGAAGCGGGGTACCTGCAGGACCAGCGGCTGCAGCATGCCAGGGTGACGCGACAGCCATTGACTGAATTCGGCCAGGCGCTGCGCGCTCCAGGCAGAAGCGGCGTTGACGAACAACAGGGCCACCGGCCGACCGCGCAGTTCGGTCAGGGTACAGGGGGCGGCATTGAGCCAGGTGGCGAACTCGGGCAGGTCCGGGACGGGCTGGACGTTCATGGCCCGATTATGCCGGAGTCGGCGTCATGCAACAGTCGTGCCACTGCACGTTTTGCAGCATTGTCGACCAGCGTCCAGACCTGTTCGAAGTGATCACTGCCGCCGGTGTAGGGATCCGGGATGGCCGCCTGCCCCTCCCCGCCCGACCAGGGCAGGTACAGCGCCAGCCGCTCACGCTGGGCGGGTGCCACCAAGCGTCCCGCGTCCCGCAGGTTCGCCTCGTCGGCGCACAGGATCCAGTCGAAGCGGTCGAAATCAGCGGCGTGCAGCTGGCGCGCACGCAGGCCGCCGATGTCCACGCCGTGCCCGGCCGCGCAGGCGATCGCACGCCGGTCCGGCGGCTCGCCCACATGCCAGTCACCGGTGCCGGCCGAATCCACCTGCACGCGCCCCGCCAGTGGCGAAGCGTCCAGGCGGGCGCGGAGCGCGCCTTCGGCCATCGGCGAACGGCAGATGTTGCCGAGGCAGACGACCAGCAGCTTCATCGCGCGGCCAACGTCTGCAGCAGTGCTTCGGCGCGCTCCAGGTCCTCGGGCGTGTCGATGCCCGCCGGGAATGGTTCAGGCGAGATCGCCACGCTGATCGGGTAGCCGGACTCGAGCACGCGCAGCTGCTCCAGCGATTCGACCTGCTCCAGCCGGCCCGGGGGCATCGCCGCGAACTGCTGTAGGAAACCGGCGCGGTAGCCGTAGATGCCGATGTGGCGCAGCCAGGCATGCCCTTCCGGCAGCACCTCGCGGCTGCGCGCGAAGCCATCGCGGTGCCAGGCAATCGGCGCGCGGCTGAAGTACATCGCCTCGTTGCGCACGTTGCGCACCAGCTTGACCACGTTCGGATCGAACAGGGTTTCTGCATCCTCCACGGCGGTCGCCAGGGTCGACATCGGCGCATTGCCTTCAACCAGCGCCTGGGCCACCGCACGGATTCCCGCAGCCGGCGCGAACGGTTCATCACCCTGCAGGTTGACCACTACGGTGTCGTCGGCCCAGCCGGCGATGCGCGCGCACTCGGCCAGGCGGTCGGTACCGGAGGCATGCGAGGTGGCGGTCATGGCCACCTTCACCTCGGCCAGCCCGGACAGCGCGTCGGCGATGCGTTCATCGTCGGTAGCGACCCAGACCTCGCCAGCGCCGGCCTGCAGCGCGCGGCGCGCCACGTGCAGCACCAGCGGCTCACCACCCAGCAGGCGCAGCGGCTTGCCCGGCAGCCGCGAGGCGGCATAGCGGGCCGGAATGGCGACGACGAATTCGGTCATGGGGCAATACTCGGCAGGCTCGTTACAACGGGGATGCGGCCGGCGGCGCATGAATGCAAGCGCCGCCGCGCCGCTCAGTTCGGTCGCAGCTTGTCCAGGCGGTCGGTCAGCGCCACCCAGAACGCGGCAGGCAGCTCGGCACGCAACGGCACCGCGTAATGCCAATCGTTGCCGAACGCGCGGCATTTCACCGCATCCTTCTCGGTCATCAGCACCGGCAGCTGGCTGCCGAAGGACAGGTCCTGCGGCTGGTAGGCCTGGTGGTCGGCAAAGGCGTGCGGCACCACGCCGATGCCACGCGCGCGCAGCATGTCGAAGAAGCGCTGCGGATGGGCGATGCCGGCCACCGCATGAACACGCTGGCCCTTGAAGTACGACAACGGGCGCGCGCGGCCACCGGCCAGCGGCTGCGCACTGTCGATGTGCAGGGCCATCGGCCACTGGCCGAAACCGCAGGCCTGTGCCGCGCTTTCCTCATCGGCCTGGCCCAGGTTGACCACGCGGAAATCGCATTCGCCGGCACGGCTGACCGGCTCGCGCAGCGGTCCGGCGGGAATCATCCGGCCGTTGCCGTAGCGCCGCTGGGCATCGACTACTTCGATCTCGATGTCGCGCGCCAGCCGGTAGTGCTGCAGGCCGTCATCGCAGACGATCACATCGCAGCCGGCCTGGATCAGTGCCCTGCCTGCGGCCACGCGGTCGGCGTCCACGCGCACCGGCACGCCGGTCTTCCAGGCGATCAGCACTGGCTCGTCACCGCCCTTGGCGGTCGGCGTGTCGGCCTGCACCCACAGCGGCTTGTCAGCGTCTTCACGGCCATAGCCACGGCTGGCGACACCCGGCTTCCAGCCGGCCGCACGCAGGCGCTCGACCAGGGCGATGGTCAGCGGCGTCTTGCCGGTGCCGCCGGCGGTGATGTTGCCAACCACGATGACCGGCACCGGCAGCGCGTAGCGCTTGCGCCATCCGCGCCGGTAGGCACGGCGGCGCAGCGCGGTGACGCCGGCATACAGCGGCGCCAGCAGGCGCATCGCCCATGGAACCGGGCTGCCGTCGTACCAGTACGGCGGGGTCTGGGTACCCTTGCCAGCCATCAGTCCTGCCTTTCGCGGAACTGCATGCTGTGCAGATGCTGGTACAGGCCACCCATGGCAAGCAGCTCCTTGTGGGTACCCCGTTCAACGATGCGGCCGTGGTCCATCACCAGCACCTGATCGGCATGCTCGATGGTCGACAGACGATGCGCGATGACCAGCGTGGTGCGTTCGGGCATCAGGCGCTGCAGCGCATCCTGCACCAGTCGCTCGGACTCGTTGTCCAGCGCGGCAGTGGCTTCGTCGAGGATCAGGATCGGCGCGTCACGCAGGATCGCGCGGGCGATCGCCAGGCGCTGGCGCTGGCCGCCGGACAGCAGCGCGCCGTTCTCGCCGACCGGGGTCTGCAGCTGCTGCGGCATGCGCGCGATGAACTCCCACGCATTGGCCGCTTCGGCCGCCGCACGGATCTGTCCCTCGCTCGCTTCCATGCCATAGGCGATGTTGGCCGCGATGGTGTCATCGAACAGCATGACCTTCTGCCCGACCATCGCCACCTGCCGACGCAGGTCGGCCAACGGATAGTCATCCAGCGCGACGCCATCGAGGGTGATGACACCACCGCTGGGCTCGTAGAAGCGCGGCACCAGCCGGATCAGGCTGGTCTTGCCACTGCCGGAACGACCCACGATGGCGGTGACCGTGCCCGGCTTCGCCACGAAACTGATGTCGTCCAGGGCAATGCCGCTGTCCTCGCGGTAGCGCAGCATGACGTGGTCGAAGGCCAGCTCGCCGCGTACGCGCTGCACGCTGTTGCGGCCCTCGTCACGCTCGACCTGCATGTCGAGGATGCCGAACAGGCGCTCTGCGGCGGCCACGCCGCGCGAGATCGAGGTCTGCACGCTGGTCAGGCGGCGCAGCGAAGGAATGATGGCCATCATCGAGGTCATCAGGCCCATGAACTGGCCGGCGTTGAGGCGACCGGCCAGCGCTTCACGCGTCGACACCCAGACAATCACCGCCAGCGCCAGCGCGGCCAGGAACTGCACCACGCTGGAGGCGGCAGCACGGGTGACTTCCACCTTCATGTTCAGCGACAGCATGCGGTTGGCCAGGCGCGAGTAGCGCGAGATCTCATGCTGCTGGGTGCCGTGCACCTTCACTTCCTGCTGCGCCGCCAGCGACTGTTCGGCGGTCTGCGCCATCGAACCCATGCCATCCTGGATGCCACGGCTGATGCGGCGGTAGCGCTTGCCCACGTAGGACACGATCACGCCGATCAGCGGTACCACCACCAGCATCGCCACGGTGACCTTCACGCTCATCTGCAGCATTACCGCCAGCATGGCGATGATGGTCAGGGTGTCGGCCACCACGGTCTTGAGTGCGTCGGCACTGGCCTGGGTGACCTGTTCGGTATCGAAGTTCAGGCGGCTGACCATCACCGGCGTCGCTTCGGTATCAAAATGCGAGGACGGCAGGTGCAGGTACTTGGCCAGCACCTGTTCGCGCAGGTCGCGCACCACGCTGCGACCAGTCTTGGCCAGCGCGTAGTCGCTCACCCAGGTGGCGACGCTGCGCATCAGGAACAGGCCCAGGATGGTCAGCGGCAGGATCACCGCCATGCGCGGTTCCGGGTTGACGAAACCGCGGTTGACCAGCGGCTCCATCAACTTGGTGAAGTGGTAGCCCGCCAGGGCTTCGACCACCATGGCGATGACCGCGGCCACCATGAACACCCAATAGGCGCGGGTGTACCCCAGTAGACGTTTGTAGATCGGCCACACCGGCGCGTGATTGGAACTCATGGACGCACCTCGGGTGCTGTTGCAATGGCAATACGGCGGAAGCCGAGCTGACCCAGCGCGTCCTGCGCGGTCACCACGGCCTGGTAGGGAGTGCGTGCGTCGGCACGCAGCAGCACGGTCTGCTCGCGATCGCTGCCGGCCACGGCGGCGATGGTCTGCTTGACCGACTCTACGTCGCTGCGCAGCACTTCCTGGTCGTTGATGAAGTAACGGCCTTCGGCGTTGATCAGCACGCTGAGCGAGCGCGGCGGCTCGTTGGTCTGCTGCTGGCTGGCGGTCGGCAACTGCACCTGCAGCGTCGAACGCGCGTCGAAGGTGGTGGTGACCACGAAGAAGATGATCAGCACCAGGATGACGTCGATCAGCGGCACCAGGTCGATATGCGGCTCATCCTGGGATCGGTCGTTGCCGATACGCATCGATCAGGCCTTCGCCGTGGCGGCGCCGGACTGGCGCGCGGCCGGGGCCGGGTTCATCACCCCGGGGCGGCCGTCGAGCGTATCCAGCAGGGCGCTGGCTTCCTGCTCCATCTCCACCACGTAGCCGTGGATGCGGCCCTTGAAGTAGCGATGGAACATCAGCGCCGGAATCGCCACGATCATGCCGGTGGCGGTGCACACCAGCGCCTTGCCGATGCCGCCGGCCAGCTGGTTCACGTCGCCCACGCCGTGGTCGAGGATGCCCAGGAACATCTGGATCATGCCGATCACCGTGCCGAGCAGGCCCAGCAGCGGGCCGGCCGAGGCAATGGTGCCCAGTGCGTTCAGGAATCGCTCCATGCGGTGCACCAGGTGGCGGCCGGTGTCTTCGATGCGCTCGCGGATCTGGTCGCGCGGGCGGTTGCGGGCTTCCAGTGCGGCAGCCAGCAGCGCGCCCAGCGGCGAGTTCGCCCGCAGAGTCTGCAGGTGGGCCGGGTCGAGCTTGCCGCGAGCGGCCCAGTTGCGCACTTCCTGGCCGAGGCCGGGCGGCAGCACTTCAGTCCGCCGAAGGGACCAGAAACGCTCCAGGATGATCGCCAAAGCCAGTACGCCCAACAGCAGCAGCGGCACCATCGGCCAGCCACCGGCCTTGACCAGTTCCCACACGTTTCAACCCTCCGGCCCAACGGCCGCTTGTTCGATCGGCGATAGGATAGCAGCCGACCGCGCCCGCCCAGCGGCATCCCACCACCGGGATGCATGGATGCGCTGTTCACGCAGCTGCAGGCCTTGTGCGCCAAGCCATACGCGGATCGCCCCGGAGTCGGCCGTGGCCAGCACCTCCGCGCCTTGCGCCTGCCAGCGCTGGACCACCTCTTGGCGCGGGTGGCCGAAGCGGTTCCGGTGCCCGGCCGAGACCACCGCCAGCCGCGGCGCCACCGCCGCAACCCACGGCGCACTGGAGCTGCCGCCGCTGCCATGGTGCGGCACCAGTACCACGTCCGCCCTCAGCGCGTGCGGGTACGCCTGCAGCAGCGCCCCCTCGGCCGGTCGACCGATGTCACCCGGCAGCAGGACCACGCCGTGACGGCTGGCGATGCGCAGCACGCAGCTGTCCTCGTTTTCGGCTTGCCGGCTGCCCGGCGCCGGGTGCAGGACCTGGAAATCAACCCCGTCCCACTCCCAGCGCATCCCCTGCTGGCAGGGCGTGGCGCCGCCGATGGTGCTGCCCGGTGGCGCCAGCAGCTGCAGCCCGGGCAACTGCCGTCGCAGGCTGGGCAGGCTGCCGGTGTGATCCAGGTGGTCATGGCTGAGCATCACCTGCCGGGGCGGCCCCTGGCCGAGCGCGCGCAGGGCCGGGACCAGGATGCGTTCGTTGCCCTCGCCGCCAGTCGGCGGCCCCACGTCGTACCAGAGCGCGTGCCGCGCCGTGCGCACCAGCACCGCCGTGCCCTGGCCGACATCGTGCACCAGCAGCTCCAGTTCCCCCGCAGCCGGTGCATGCCGGGCCGGCCACAGCAGCGGCAGGCACAGCAGCAGGCCCGCCAGGCCACCGCCGGCGCCGCGCGGCAGCAGCCACCAGAACACGCCCAGCAAGGCCACGGGTAGCGCCCAGCGCGCCGCCTCGGCCAGCCACCACATCGCCTGCGGATGCAGCGCCAACGGCTGCAGGGCCCCCCAGCTGAGCTCGAACAGCCAGGCCGCGGCACGCCAGGCCCAACGCCCCGCGCCGTCATGCAGCACGTGCAGGCCGGTACCGAGCAGCGACAGCGGAACAACCAGCATTGTCCACCACGGGATGACCGGCAGGTTGACCAGCGGCCCCAGCCGCGCGGTCCCGCCGAACAAGGCGATGCACAGCGGCAGCAGCCCAAGGCTGGCAACACCCTGCGCGGCAAGGAACCCGCGCAGCCCGCCACCGATTCCCTCCGGCCCCGTCCTCGGCAGGCACCAGAGCAGCCACAGCACGCCACCGAAGCTCAGCCAGAATCCAGCCGAGAGCACCGACAGCGGCGCAGGCAACAGCATCACCATCGCGGCCAACGCCAGCCCCTGCCCTGCGCCCACCGGGCGACGCCCGGCCCTGGCCAGTGCAACCAGCCCGATCATCAGCGCC
The DNA here is from genome assembly GCF_059368435.1 of Stenotrophomonas sp. YJH_SMC_54. Classification (NCBI taxonomy): domain Bacteria; kingdom Pseudomonadati; phylum Pseudomonadota; class Gammaproteobacteria; order Lysobacterales; family Lysobacteraceae; genus Stenotrophomonas; species Stenotrophomonas sp. YJH_SMC_54. Next base: position 53,238 of record NZ_JCAFRS010000006.1, read on the forward strand.
GCGCGCACCGTCGGCAGCGCACCACCCGCCGCCATGGCATAGGTGGCTGCGGCCAGCGCCGCTCCCCATGCGGCGGCCTGCGGCCGTGGCCAGTACCGTCCCAGCAGCGGGCACAGCCACCACCACAAGCGGCACAGCAGTACACCGAAGCCAGCCACCACGCCCACGTGGAAACCGGAGATGGCGACCAGATGGGTCAGGCCCAGCGCGCGCAGGTGTTCCCAGTCGGCATCGGACAGGCCACGGGTATCGCCCAGTGCCAGCGCCTGCACGAACCGCGCGGCAGGATGTGCCACCTGCACGGCGATCGCCGCACTGCTGCGTTCCCGCCAGGCCTGCAGGCCCTGCGCCGGCAGCCACTCCCGCGCACGGGCCGGATCACGCACCGAGGCATTGCCGGAGATGCCCCGCAGCACGGCGTGGCGCTCGCCATCGAAGCCGCCGGGATTGATCCGCGAGCGTGGCGCGCGCACGCGCAACGACAACTGCCAATGCGATCCTGCGCGAACCGCATGGCGCCCGCCCTCCGCCTCGTGCGCCGGCGATCCGCGCCGCGGATCGTTCCAGGTCACCTGCAGGCGCTTGCCACGCAGCGATGGCAGCGCGCCGGCATCTTCGACATGCAGCACGAAACGCGTGTAGCCGGGCCCCTGCTGGGGAAGGTCGGCAACCCGGCCCCGCACCTGCACATCCTGCGGTGGGGCGCCGGGTGGCAGCTGGCCATGCAGGACCCAGTGCCCGTGCACCGTTGCCCAGGCCAGGCCGAGCAGGGCCGCGGCCCAGGCACGGCCGCGCCAGGGCAACAGCCAGCCGCCGACGCCGGCGATCGCCATCGGCACACTCAGCCACAGCGGCAGCAACATCGGCATCTGCACGCAGGCCAGCGCCCCCAGCACCAGGCCTGCAGCGCAGCCAAAGCCAAACAGGGCCGGGGCGGATCGATCGGGAACCATTTCCCCAGCCTGCCGCTGGAGGCCGCAGGCTGCCTATCGGGCCTTTCCCCGTGCGCCTGTCAGCGCCGTACGGTACCGCGGTGGAAATTGACTCTGAAGCTGGCGCCGCCGCCAGCCGCTTCGCCAACGCTGACCGAGCCACCGTGGTGCTGCACGATTTCCTTCACCAGGTGCAGGCCCAGGCCACTGCCGCTGCCGGCTGCACGCAGGCGGTGGAAGGGCTCGAAGATCGCTTCGCGGTCGCCGACCGGAATGCCGGCGCCCTGGTCGCTGACCTCCAGCAGGCCGCGTGCATCGAGGCGCACGCAGATCGTGCCGCGCCCGCCGCCATGGACGATGGCGTTGTGCACCAGGTTGGCGATCACCCGCCCCAGCGCCAGGCTGTCGCCATGGATCCACACGGGCGACTCCGGCGCATCCACCTCGAAGCCATAACCGGCGCCGACCACCAGCGGCGCCAGATCGGCGGCCGCCTCGCGCACCAGCAACGCCAGGTCCAGCCGCTGCAGCGCGCCGACATTGCGATCGAGACGCTGCAGGTCGAGCAGGTGCTCAGCCACGTTGCCGAGGCGGGCGACGTCGGTCAGCAACTGCGATTTCAGTTCACCCTGCGGCAGCTGCGACAGGCGCGCCTGCACCACCGCGATCGGTACGCGCAGCTCATGCGCGGCATCGGCGAGGAACTTGTCGCGCGCTGCATAGCCCTGCTGCACCTTGTCGATCGCATCGTTGAACGCTTCCACCAGTGGTGCGACCTCGGTGGACACCAGCTGCGCATCCAGGCGCGCGCCCGGCTGGCCGATGTCCAGTTCCTTGGCCTGCTGCGCGGAGCGGCGCACGCCGCGCATCGCGCGATGGATCACCGTCGGCATCACCAGCAGCGTGACCACGATCAACGGCAGGAAGAACCACAGGCCGATCAGGCGCAGCACCATCAGCGCGCCATCCAGCAACCCGCCCTTTGGAGCACCACCGACCATCACCGTGATGCGGCGTCCATCCTCGTTGCGGATCATCACCCGCGCCACGTCCAGATAGGGTGGCACCAGTGAACCCAGTTCGGTGGCGCCCACTGTCGGCAAGCGTGCCAGCAATGGCGCGTGGACCGCAGGAATCGTGCCGCGCTCCAGCCACGTGCCCCTGTCATCAACCGCCGCGAACCAGAGGTTGCCGCCGGCCCCGGCATTGAGCTTGTCCCAGCGCGCCTGGTCCAGTTCCAGCCGGCCGCCTTCGCTGTGCACGGCTTTGGCCACCGCCTCGGCCGTGAACATGTCCATGCCCCAGGAGTCCTTGTCACCCCAGGTCAGGATCAGCGCGACCACCGCGAACAGCACGGTGAACGCCTGCGCAAGGAACAGGCGCCAGGCCAGGCCCAGGGTGATGGAACGGATCGGGCGTGCCATCTCAGGCCTCCGCCAGCAGGTAGCCGACGCCGCGGATCACATGGATCTCCACGCCGGCCCCGGCCTGTTGCAGCGCCTTGCGCAGCTTGGAGATATGCGCGTCCAGTGCATTGGACTGGATCTCGTCATCGAAGCCGTACACCGCCGCCTCCAGTGCACTGCGGGTGACGGTACGCCCCTGCCGCATCGCCAGCGCCTGCAGCACCAGCACCTGGCGCCGGGGCAGCGCCAGCAGCTGGCCATCGACCTGCGCCTGCAGCGATTCGAAATCGAACTCCAGCCGGCCCAGTCGCAAGCGTGGTGTCACCATTGCCGAGGGCCGTCGCGAGACCGCACGGATGCGCGCCATCAGTTCCTCGATCGCCACCGGCTTGACCAGATAGTCATCGGCGCCGACATCCAGGCCCTCGACCTTGTCCGACAGCGTGCCCTTGGCCGTCAGCATGATCACCGCCAGGTTCGGACGCAGGGCCCGCGCAACGGCAACGAAGCCAGCGCCATCGCCATCAGGCAACTGGCGGTCGAGCAGCATCAGCTGGTGCACCGGTTCGCGCAGCGCGATGGCCGCTTCGGCCAGGCAACCAACCACATCGGCGACCACGCCCTGCCGCTCCAGCCCCGATTGCAGGGCACGGGACAGGTCAGGATCGTCTTCGACCAGGAGGATGCGCATCGGGGGCTCGGCTACCGGAAACGGTGCCGATCATAGTGCCTGGCGCCCACTTTTTCCGCTTCGGCCTGGCGGATGCGCCGACGCAATGTTCTGACAATGTTGCTCGCCCATCATGCGCAGCCATCCTCCGCAACGTCGTTGACCGATGCCGCCACTGCCCTCGACCCTGCTGCGCCCGCTGCTGTTCTCCGCTGCCTTTGGCCTGCCGGTGTTCGCGCAGGCCGCCGACAGCAACCCGGGCGTAAAGGCCGGCATCAGTGCTGGCGCGACCTCGGGCGCGTATGCGCACTACGACGTCAAGCCACTGGTGGTCCCCTCCATCGCCTGGCAGGGCCAGCGCTTCTTCGCCAGCCCGGGCTCGCTGGGCATGTACCTGTACAAGCGCGAGGGCCTGCGCCTGTCGGCGGCGGTCACGCCCTACACGCTGCGCTTCAAGACCGACGACGTGAACGATCCTCAGCTGCGTCTTCTGCACAGCCGGCAGATGTCCGCCATGGCCGGCATCAATGGTGAATACAGCGCCGACTGGGGCATCGTCGAGGCCAGCGTGATGCGCGAGGTCACCGGGCACGGAGGTGGCATGGAGTCGCGCCTGCACTACAGCTATCCGATCCAGGCGGGTCGCTTCACCTGGGTCCCGAAGGTCGGCGTGGTCCACTCCAGCGCACGCTTGCTGGATTACTACTACGGCATCAGCGATGAGGAAGCGCTGCGCTCGGGACTTGCCGCCTACAACCCGGGCAGCGCGACATCACCGAGCCTGCAGATCGCGGTCAGCACGCCCCTGGGCACGAAGTGGCGCGCGACCGGCGTGGTCGCCAACCAGTGGTTCGGCGATGCAGTAAAGGACAGCCCGATGGCACGACGCGGCACTCAGTCATCGGCCTTCATTTCCCTGATGCGCTCGTTCTGAACGAGCACCCGCTACGGACAAGGACTCCCCATGGCCTCCGTCTCCCCCACCTCCGAAGCACACGCGATCCTGCGAGCCCCCGATCTGGACAGCGCCGAACGCGTCTACCTTGGCCTGATGCCCGACCTTGAGCACGTAAGCGCGCTTGCACGTCGCGCGCTCGGCCAGTCGCGCGTTGCCGACGCGGCCCGGGGATACGCGCTTTCGATGACCCTGGTCGGGCTGCGCCTGCAGGAACTGGAAATGGGCGAGGCCAGCGCGAAAGAGCACCGGCAGGCCACCCTGCGCAGCCTGCGCCAGGCCTTCAGCGCCTGAGCACCGGCCTGCCGCAACGCGGCGGCAGTGCCGCGCCCCCGCTCAGCGGAACGTGGTCCAGGCCAGCACAGCGGACAACAGGGCGACCCAGATCACTGCCTTGAACGTACCTTCCAGCATGTTGCCGCCGAACAGCAGTTCAAAGAACGGATTGGGCCTGGAAACCGGCACATGATCGCTCATCGTTGAAAGATCCTGGGGATGGGTGGAGGGCATGCACGCATGCCTGCGCGGGCACAACTCTAGTACATGCGCTCCGTCGGAGGATGTGCCGGGAACATCCGCTTAACAACCTGCGCGCCAGTTCGGGTATGTTCGACCCAACGCTGTGTTCAAGGATGATCGATGCTCAAGCGCGTCCTGTTCCCCGTTGTCGCCCTGCTGCTGTCCGTGCTGGTCATCGCGCTCGGATGGCAGAACCGCCAGCTGCGGCAGATCAATGAGCAGATGGCCACGCAGCTGCAGGACATGCGTCTTGCAGCACATGGCCTCGAACTGGGTAGTCGCCCGGATGCGCTGGCGCTGCGCACCACGCAGCAGACTTTCGTCGATATCGGCGGTGCCCGCGAGGTTCCGCAGATCCTCTATTTCTTCTCCACCGCATGCCGCTACTGCCTGGCCTCGGTACCGCAGCTGCAACAGATCGCCGCGGCCCGCGGCAACAGCGAACTGGTCGGTGTCGGCATGCCGCCATACGACCAGCTGGCGGACTACGCCGGCAAACATGCACTGCGCTTCCCGATCGCCATCGACAACGAAGCCACCGCGTCCACGCGCTATCGCGCCACCGTCACGCCGATGCTGATGGTGCTGGCTGCCGATGGCCGCGTTGCCTACAAGCATGTCGGCCAGCTCGACGCCCAGGTCGTGCAGGCTGCCGTCGCGTCGCTTGCACCGAAGCCGGCGCTGCCCTGATCCCGCGTGCCGCGCATCGCGTCGCGGCCCCCTGTTACCGCATTCGCGCCACAACCGGCACTCCCGTGCCTTCGGCAACTGCAACTCCACAACGCCAACCAAGGAGATACACATGATCGGAAAGAAAGTGCTTTCGTCCGTCGCCGGTATCGTCGTTGTCGCGGCCATGGCCTTCGGCGCCAGCCAGGCCTTCGCCGTCTCGCCCAAGACCGGATATGCACCGGGCTGCGAACCACACCCGCAGTGCCCGTTCGGCAACGCGGGCAAGCACGGCCAGCTGCTGTGCTGCGATCCGTTGTAACCGGATCCGTGCATGGGGTCGGCATCGCTGACCTGCCACACCCGCCGCGGAGCTGAGCCAGCGCCGCGGCCATGACCGGGCCACCCCGCAGTGGCCCACCACGCCGGGCCGCCTTGAAGCGCGGCCCGGCACTTCCTGGCCCGGATTCATCCTTCCCGCAGCGACTTGGCGGGCGCTTTTCCGGCTTTCGTCGCATACCGGTTTCACAGCGCAGGGGGCAGTGCCACGCTGGACTCCCTTCTCCGGAGCACCGTGCCATGCCGATGCTTGCCCTGCTGCTGTTGTGCGCTGGCCTGTTCGGCCGCGATGCCGACGCCGGGGATGCCTCCCTGCGCAGCCAGATCCTGCAGGCCGACGCCGGGCAGGCGGGCGTGCCCGCGGCACATGACCAGACACCGGAGCCGACGGCCCTGCAGTTGTACCGGTTGCGCCAGGACCGCGTGCTGCGCGTGGGCAACCAGCGCCTGCCTGCAGGCGGCCAGCAGCATCAGGCCGGTTCAGCACGTTTCGCGCAGGTCTGGGAACGCGTGGACGGGCACTGGCGGCTGCAGCGCATGATCAGCATCGACGAATGGCTTGCCCAGCGCTGACGCTCCGCACCGGCAACCGTCGTAAACGAAAAAGCCGGCCCAGGGCCGGCTTTCATCGTGATCCACCGCTGCACCGGCAATGCCGGGAGCCAGGTGGTGGGCGGTACAGGGTTCGAACCTGTGACCCCTACCATGTCAAGGTAGTGCTCTACCGCTGAGCTAACCGCCCATCTTGTTCCTGCCGCCCGAAAGCTGGCCTTGCTACGTAAAAACCCGGCGCCAGGGCCGGGCTCTTCAGTTCACGACAGCCTCCTTCCGGAGACTTCGTGGTGGGCGGTACAGGGTTCGAACCTGTGACCCCTACCATGTCAAGGTAGTGCTCTACCGCTGAGCTAACCGCCCGTTTTTGCTTCTGAACGTCCGCGATTGCGTCGGTGCAGGCCGCGTATATTACGGATGCCGGCCGTGAAGCGCAACACTTTTGTGAAGAAGATGCTGCACCGCCGCGTTCAGCCCAGACTCGCTTCCTTCAGCTGCCGGATCTGGTCACGCACCCGTGCGGCATCCTCGAATTCCAGGTCCTTGGCGTGCTGGTACATCTGCTGTTCCAGCGCCTTGAGACGCGCCGCCAGCTGCGCCGGACCGAGCGAACGGTAATCGGCTCCGTCCTCGGCAACACCCGCCCTGCCCTTGCCCTTGCCCTTCTTGGCTTCCTTCTCCGCCGCATCCGAACGCGCACCTTCGAGGACGTCGACGATCGGGCGCGCCACCGAGCGCGGCACGATGCCATGTTCTTGGTTGTACTCGACCTGCTTGGCGCGGCGCCGGTCGGTCTCGTCGATCGCTGCCTGCATCGAGCGGGTCACCTTGTCCGCATACAGGATCGCCTTGCCGCGCACATTGCGGGCGGCGCGGCCGATGGTCTGGATCAGCGAACCGGTGGAGCGCAGGAAGCCTTCCTTGTCGGCGTCGAGGATCGCCACCAGCGACACCTCGGGCATGTCCAGGCCTTCGCGCAGCAGGTTGATGCCCACCAGCACATCGAACTTGCCCAGGCGCAGGTCGCGGATGATCTCCACGCGCTCGACCGTATCCACGTCCGAGTGCAGGTAACGCACGCGGATACCGTGTTCGGTCAGGTATTCGGTGAGGTTCTCGGCCATGCGCTTGGTCAGCGTGGTGACCAGCACTCGGTCACCGGCCTTGATGCGCGCGTTGGCCTCGCTCATCAGGTCATCGACCTGGGTGCCCACCGGGCGGATCTCCACCACCGGATCGATCAGGCCAGTCGGGCGCACCACCAGCTCGGTGATCTCGTCGCCGGCCTCGCGGTACTCATACGGGCCCGGCGTGGCGGACACGTAGATCGCGCGCGGGCAGCGCGCCTCCCATTCTTCGAAACGCAGCGGTCGGTTGTCCAGTGCCGACGGCAGGCGGAATCCGAACTCGACCAGGGTCTCCTTGCGCGAGCGATCGCCCTTGAACATGGCGCCGATCTGCGGAATGGTCACGTGCGATTCGTCGATGACCAGCAGCGCGTCCGGCGGCAGGTAGTCGAACAGCGTCGGTGGCGGCTCGCCGGCGTTCTTGCCGGTCAGGTGCCGCGAGTAGTTCTCGATACCGTTGCAGAACCCGACCTCGGCCATCATCTCGATGTCGAACTGGGTGCGCTGTGCCAGGCGCTGCGCCTCCACCAGCTTGTTTTCCGCGTACAGCTGCTCAAGCCGCTCCTTCAACTCCACCTTGATCGTTTCCACCGCGGCCAGCACGCGTTCGCGGGTAGTGGCGTAGTGGGTCTTGGGGTAGACGGTGAAACGCTGCATGTTGCGCATCGTCTCACCGGTGAGCGGATCGAACAGGGTGATCTTCTCGACCTCGCCGTCGAACAGCTCGATGCGCAGCGCTTCGCTGTCCGACTCGGCCGGGAACACGTCGATCACTTCGCCACGCACGCGGAACGTGCCGCGCTGCAGCTCGTACTCGTTGCGCGTGTACTGCAGCTGGGTCAGGTGATTGATCAGGTCGCGCTGGTCGATGCGCTCACCCTTGGACAGGATCAGGCGCAGCGACAGGTAGTCCTCCGGCGCACCCAGGCCATAGATCGCCGACACCGTGGCCACCACGATCGCATCCGGGCGCGACAGCAGGGTCTTGGTCGCGGCCAGCCGCATCTGCTCGATGTGCTCGTTGATCGAACTGTCCTTCTCGATGAAGGTGTCCGACGAAGGCACGTAGGCCTCCGGCTGGTAGTAGTCGTAGTAGCTGACGAAATACTCGACCGCGTTGTGCGGGAAGAACGCCTTGAACTCACCATACAGCTGCGCCGCCAGCGTCTTGTTCGGCGCCATGATCAGCGTCGGCTTCTGCACGTTCTGGATGACGTTGGCGATGGTGTAGGTCTTGCCCGAGCCGGTGACGCCCAGCAGGGTCTGCTTGGCGATGCCCGCCTCGAAGTTGCTGGTCAGCTTCGCGATGGCATCAGGCTGGTCGCCCGCCGGCGAATACGGCGAGACGAGTTCGAAACGGTCGCTCATGGTGTTGCCAGTTCCCGGGAAAGACAAGTATACGGGGCAAGGGGTGACGGCCGGCTGAGGGCTTTCCGGGCAGGCGGGCGCGGCAGTGCCTGATGGCGGCCGTCCCGCTGCGGCGCGAGGCTTGATGCCATGCATCGCACTCCCGCCCACTGTCGTTCAGCACCACGCGGCATGCATCTGGTCGAGATGCTGGTGGTGATCGCCATCCTTTCCGTTCTGCTGGCCGTGGGCTGGCCGGCCCTGCGCCCGGTGCTGTTGCGGCAACGCGCCGACGCCCTGCAGCTGACCCTGCATGCCAGTCTTTCCAGCGCCAGAAGCGAGGCCCTGAAGCGCCGCGAACTGATCGGGCTGTGCGCCAGCGACGACGGTGAGCAGTGCTCCCGCGACTGGAGCGCAGGGTGGATCATCTATCGCAGCGGCAGGCACCGGGGGACACCAGCATCCGCCCAGGACATCCTGATCCACCATCAAGGCCGGACCGACATCGCCATCGTCGCCCAGGCCAGCGGTGGACGGCCGCTGCTGTTCTTCCAGCCTGACGGGCGCAGTCCCGGTGCCAATCTGACACTGCGCATCTGCGCAGGAGACCGGCTGCATGGCAGGTTGGTCATCAACAACGGCGGCCGCATCCGCAGCGAGCGTGTCGACCGCACCCTTCCCTGCTGACGGGCCAAAACGACAAAAGCCGCGATTTCTCGCGGCTTTTGCAGTATCTGGCGCCCGAAGTTGGACTCGAACCAACGACCCCCTGATTAACAGTCAAGTGCTCTAACCGGCTGAGCTATTCGGGCGGGGAGGCGCATTGTACTGGGCGTTCAGAGGAAGATCAACACCTGATTTACCAGCAATCGGAAACCGTGCCGCTGGCCGTTTTGCGGTTGGCCTGGTCCACGCTCAGCGTCCCGCAGCTGTCCTTGGTCTGGTTGCCCTGGGGCGTCGCAGTCAGCGTGAACGAGGACGCCTTGCCATCGAACGTGATCGCGTACCGTGTGGTCCCGCCCTCGCGCGGCGACACCTTGCTGGGCAGCGCGAAGCCCGAGTAGGTGTTGTTCACCGAGTAGTAGCGCTCAGCACGCTGCGCGTATTCCACCAGGTCCGCCTTGGCCACGCCCCGGTGCGACTGGCGGATGTACTGCTGGTACGACGGAACGACAATCGCGGCCAGGATGCCGAGCACGATCACCACGATCATCAGTTCGATGAGGGAGAAACCGTGCTGTTTGCCGGGACGACGCAGGGTACTGGAAAGAGTGTTCAGGCTCATGGGCATGTCTTCGTTACTGGATCTGGCGCCAGGATTGGCGACCGCAGGGATAAGGCACGTACATCGTCGGAGCACCCGCCACGTTGACCGCCATCCAGCAGGCACGTCCGCCTCGATCGGCACCCTTTGCCAGGCGCGGCATCACCGAGACATTGACGTCCTTCACCGGTGCGGTGCCGCCGGTGTCGAGACTCACGCCAGCCGTGCCCGCTCCGTAGGGCGTGCCGGTAATGGACCCGACCCGCGCCTGCTCCAGCGATGCAACACCCGAGATCGGATTGAGGCCAAACAGCCAGTTGCTTCCCTCGGTCGAACAGCCACGGCCACCCGCGGTAGGCATGTAGGTCGGCATGAACACCGTTCCCGACGCCACGGCAGGATTACCAACAAAGCGTTCACCTGCGCCGGGCAGTGCAATGCTCCATCCGCGCGCCGCCCCGGAGAAGGGCGTGGCCGTGACCGTGCGCAACTTGTTGGTGGTGGTCACCGTATAGGCCAGCAGATTGGCGGGCACGATCGTGGCCTCCGGCTGGTCCTTGCTGGTGTCGTTGACACCGTACAGCGACTGCGCGGTGAGATCCTGGGGGTCATTGTCGAAGGAGAAGCTGCCGGTACCCAGCACCAGCATCACGCCACCACCGGGTCCGGTCACGGCGGTCATGCCACCGGTAATCGGCTGGCGATACACCTGGTTGTTGTTGTTGGTCTGGCGCGCCGTGGTGAACACCGGCGTGGTGACCGAGGTCGCCGTGCTTTCCAGGTCGAACTTCCACAGCGCGCCGCGCTGGTCGGCCGCATAGATCGTGTCCGCCAGGCCGTCACGGCCACGTACACGCCCCGTCCCACCGGCGCTGTCGGCGCGCCAACGGTCGACAGCCACGATGTTGCCCAGGCCATTGTCACCGGCGGGTGCAGTTGCTGCGGCCTCGGTAGCAGTGATCATCCGCACCGCGCCCGATCCCAGGTCGACCACGAACAGCACGGCCTTGCGGCTGAGGCTGTTGTAACCGTTGCCGAAGATCGCTTTCCACGCCACCCCGGTCCCTTCCTTCACCGGCACGATCACCGGCTTGCCAAGGACATGGCCGATGTTCGCCTTGATGGTGCTGTCGAGCCCCGGCGCCACGTCACTGATTTCCCACAGGCGATTGCCGGTGCCGAAGCTGGACGGCGTGGTTACATCCAGCGCGAACACCGAGCGCCCACCGGCGCCGGCCGTACCGACCAGTGCCGTGGCCCAGTTGCCACCGATCTGCGCGTCCGCCACCGCAATCGGTCCATCCACGTAGTAGCGATGACGGAAGCGCTGGTCGGACTTGTTGGCCGCCACGTAGGGATACAGCAGGTTGGCCATGTGGCCCAGCGCGGTTCCAGGGATGTAGGCGAAGGTCTCGCTGCCACCGGCACCGTCACTTACGCCATTGCCGTTCATGCCACCGTCGAAGGCATGCAGCATGCCGTCATTGGCACCGACATAGACCATGTAGCGGCCATTGTTGCGCTTGCGGGTCAGATACGTGGCATACGAGGTCGCCATAGCGGTGCTGATGCGCTGGTAGCCATAGTCGTCGCGGGGCGAACTGATCACCGGGCTGGAATTGACGATGTCGCCCAGCACGGTGGTACGGGTGCGATAGATGCCCCCCGAGTTGCGTACTTCGCGCGATGCGTCGCCGCGCAGATAAGCCATGGCCGTGGCGATGTCGCCGCCCAGCTTTTCAGCCTCGGTCGCGGAACAGCGCGCAATGCCCGGATACTGCTTCTCATCCTTGTTGCAGAGGTCGGTGAACGCGATGTTGGTGCTGCTGAAGTCAACTGCAGCGTTGCCCTTGGTGGCAACGATGGTGCGCGAACGCTGCGCCCCCAGTTTCTCCGCCGCTTCCCACACCTGCGTGTACTCGGTCTGCTGCGTCTTGTCGTTCACCGCAAGCTTGGATGCCTTCAGGCGGCTGAACCAATCGGTTTCCTCGTTGGCTACTTCGAACTGGGGCGTGACCGCCAGCGACCCGGTACCGATACGCGCGCCGGTCAGGCCCTGGCTGCCCGAAGGCGCTGGCCCGGAGGTGACCGACGAGAGCACCCGGCGCATGGCCGTGGTGATGTCTGCCGGAGTACGCGCGTTGATGTACTCACCGCGGGTATTGGTCGCGGCGTGCCAGATGTCATCCACGGTGCTGGGGTTGTTGTTCTGACGTGGCGGCCAGTTGTTGTAGATGGCCGAATCGGTATACGGATTCTGCTGTTTGTCCGGATCGAACAGGTTGCCACGCGCACCCAGGGTGATCCCGTAGAAGTTGATATGCAGGTTCTTGTTGCAGTCCAGCGACTTGTCGGTACTGGTCGCGCACTGCTCCGGCACCGGCACATTGCCCTTGGGCATCGCGGTATCGGTGCGCAACGGATTGACGTAATAGTACGCCGCGATATCAGCCATCGTATCCGAGTTGCTGTCCTTGAACGGGGCACCCATGGCACCGTCAATGTTCCCTGGGGTGGGAATCGAACTCGATGGGAACCCGTTGCCGTTGTTGCTATAGCCATCGGTGAACAGCATCACCGCGTTTTTCTGGCAGGAAAGCTTGATGGGGGCCGCATCGTCGGTTCGCATGAACTGCAGGCCGGCCGCATTGACCGCATTTCGGTTGGGCGTACCGCCATTGGCGGTCAGCGCAATCATGTCGCTGTACAGTTTCGCCTTTTGCGAGATCAGGCTCATGTCCTGGATCGCGAGACGCTTCGCATCATCCGACGAGCTGTTGTACTTCAGGAAGTCGTTGATCTTGAAGTAGCCGACATACATGTCGTTGACGTTCAACGCATGCGTCATGCCAGCGATCATCGCGCGGTTTCGGTTACCGTAGTAGGAGTACCAGTTGGCGAAATTCTGGAGCGCGGCGGCATCACCGGATGCGATGACATACTTCCACATGTCACACCCTGGGCCACAGGCACCCGCAATTCTGGTGCGCTTCACGCCCGCATATGCGTTGGTCGTCCCCGGCAGCTGGGGACGGGGGTCCGCATCACTGCTGTAGGGCATGAAGAATGTTGCCGGAACGTACCTGAGAGATGCGTAATCCGCCGAAGTCCAGCTTCGGCCAGCGCTATTGCCATTGCTGTTTTCGCTACCGAATGTATACGTTACGTTCCCCGAGCGATCCTCGTATCGGGTCACATTCGCATAGGCCTGCCCCTGCGGCGCAACCATGCCCTTCTGCATCCGTTGGACATCCCAACTGGATTTACCCAGGTAGCTCGCAGCAAGCGACAGCGAATTACCCGTGTCACGCGGATCAATGAGGGTGGCTGTCGTATTGGCCTGAGGATAGGACACGACCTCTTCCTTGACGATGTTCAGCCAAGGCTCGTACTTGATGTTCGGATCGTAGTACGCCGGATTGTAGGCGGCCGATCGCGCGAACCCGAATACGTCCAGCGCGGGAATGCCGCTGTTGTCGTTGATTCGGGCACCTGGCAGTACATAGAAGTAGTCGCACTCACCCGCGCCATAGATGGGATTTCCATAGCGATCGTAGCCACTGATGATGTCGTCAACGGTGTTCAGTACACCCTTGGATCTGAAGAAGCTCTGCCGGGCATAGTTCCAGCACGCCGTTCCGTCCTGCCCCGGGAACTGGGTCTGGAAGGTCATCGAACCCGAATCGTCCACCGCCATGATGAATGACGGCGGCGCGGAGACCTTCAGGTTCATCGGGTGCTGCGACAATGTGCCCTGCGCCTGCGCGGCGAACAGGTTCATCGCAAGCCAGGTGCCGCCAGCCACCGCCAGCAACAGCCCGGAGCCGGCCAGGATCTTGATCTTTCGGGTCGCCATGACCGGGTTCCTCAAAGCTTGAAAACAGTGTCGACAGCCGCCGAGGAAGTACCCTCGTTGCTGGTGGCGGCATCGCGATCGGAGCCGAACGCGGTGATCTGGTAGACGCGGGTGGGCTCTTCGCTTTCCGGCGTGCCCATGCCCAGCGTCGATTCGCCCTGGATGCAGGCGTCGATGCGGCGCACGCTGACCACCGGCGCCGCCGACAGTTTCTGCTCTCCCACCCAGCGGGTGGGATCGAAGCCGTCATCGCAGATGCGCTTGATGGCGTCAGCCTTCAACGAGCCGCCGTCGCCGGTATTGTTGTCGATCTCCTCGATCGACCGCTCGGCGTCACGGACCGCCCGCTCGCTGGCCTGGAACGCCACGTTGGCGGCCCGGTAGTTGGAGGACATGCGCTCCTGCATGCTCGCCACCTGCATGCCGACCACGCCGATCAGCGACAGCAGGATCAACAGCATCAGAGCCACGTACAGCACCGCACCGCGCTGCTGCGTACGCCCCTGGAATCGACGGGAGACGGAGGGCTTCATGGGTCAGTTCCCGAACAGTCGGTTGCGCAGTGCCACGGACACCTCGTAGGAGGCGCGGTAGCGATCGTCGTAGGTCGTGGGCGGATTGAAGCCAACGCCGAGCACGCCCAGCTGGGCCACGGCCGTATTGGCCTGCTCGGCCGCGGCGCGCTGCGGGCTGCGCACCAGCAGTCCAAACTGCACCAGGCCAACCCGTCGCCACGCAGCGACAGCGGCGGCATCGGTACCGGTACTGACCCCGCTGGCAGTCTTCTGGAAGGCGATTACCCCGGTCGGCGGCGCGGTGCTGCTGATCGCCGTCTCGGTATCCTGGCCGTAGAGGAACTGCAGGCTCTCAATGCCCTCCACCAGCTCCTCACCGGTGGCGAACGTGTTGTCGCCAGCGCCACGCGCGCGGTACAGCGCGGGTTCGCCGGCGGTATTCGTTGCCACGTAGTACGCCATCGATTCCACCCGATAGACCATGGTCACCGCGTTGTTGGCCGAATACGCCGAGAGATCGGCTTTGCTGGCCGTGATCGTGCTGCCGGCGATTTTTCCGGCAAACACGTCCACTTTGCTGCAATCGGCCACGGCAAACGCCGAGGGCGTGGTGACGGCACCGGCCGACAGGCGGGCCGCCGCGTCACTGGCGATCGTGATGTCCGGCGAAGTACCGGAGCCGATGGACAGCACCGGCGAGCCTTCCGGCGCAAGGTAGCGCATCACGATGATGTCGCTGCCGCCAAGCGGTTTGGGCTTCAGATTGGTGATCGCCGACGGCGTGCTGCCGGCAGCCCCCCAGCTTGCGCCGAGGGTCAGCTTGTTGCCAGGCGCGGTGCCCTGTGCCTCGTAACCCTGGATCGGCACCGAGAAGTCCATCGGGCTGCCATCACCCGACTTCACGCCGGCAATGTTGACCTTGACACTGTCCTGGGCGCGCACCAGGTGCGCCTGGTCATTCACGCAGCCCATGTGCCCGGCCATCCGGATGTCGCGCTCGAGGAACTCCAACGCGAATCGGGCGTTC
Source organism: Stenotrophomonas sp. YJH_SMC_54 (assembly GCF_059368435.1). Taxonomy (NCBI): domain Bacteria; kingdom Pseudomonadati; phylum Pseudomonadota; class Gammaproteobacteria; order Lysobacterales; family Lysobacteraceae; genus Stenotrophomonas; species Stenotrophomonas sp. YJH_SMC_54. The sequence goes on from NZ_JCAFRS010000006.1 coordinate 68,416, forward strand.
TCCTGGGTGCGCGCGACACCTTCGGACAGCTGCGAGGCCGCCCGCGAAGCCATGAAGATCTGGGTCACGCCCAGCATCAGCACCAGGCCGATGACCAGCGAGATCAGCAGTTCAACCAGCGAGAGGCCAGCCGCATGGCTGGCAGCGGAAGGCGCGCGCTTCATAGACGGGTAACCAGGGTGAACGTGGTGATGCTGTCGGGATTGGCTGCGTTCCATCGCTCGTCTCCCCAGCCGATGCCCACCGTGACCAGACCATCATTGACGGTCACGTTGGCGCTGGCCTTGCCTCCCAGCACCTTGACGACCTGGCATTGCCAGCGCGCCACGTTCGCCTTGGAGGCTGTCACGTCGGCACTGTTGGGCCAGGTGCAGGGGCCAGCCGGCGCGGTGACCGAGCCGGCAGTGAAGGAGGCCTTGGTGTATTCGCCACCGTTGAGGGTTTCGCTGCGCTGTACGCGCATCAGCTCGATCAGATCGTAGGCCAGGCTGGTGGCCTGGGTGCGCTGGCTGGCGCTCTGCACGAACCGCACGTTCATGGTCTGCAGCAGCGCAAAGCCAAGCAGGCCGAACGCCAGCACCAGCAGCGCGATCAGCACCTCGATCAGGCTGAAGCCACGACTGCGGGCAGGCCCGCCCATGCCGGAACGACGACGTTTCATTTGCAGGTTCCTGCGGTGGAGCGGACCTGGCCGGAGAACAGGACGGTCAGGGTCCGCATGGGGTCACCCGTCTTGCAGCCTTGCGGCACCAGGCTCACGACCTGGTCGGCGGACGCGCGGCGGCGTCCCTGGGAATCGAAGGTGATGACGGTTGGGCTGGGAGCCTCGACCGCCAGGCTGCTGCTGCCCTTGGAGAAGCGCAGCACGCTTTCGCTGCCGCTGACGGAGCCATCGCCATCGGCGTCGCCCCAGGCCAGCATGCCCTTGCTCCACTCACCATCGCAGGACGTGCCGTTGCTGCTGCCGCACACCCCGCCACCATGGCGGTTGCGGATGGCCTCGCTGCGAGCGAGCGACAACAGACCGATCACCTCGTTGTTGGTGGTGGTCAGCCGGTTCGAGCGCATCGCGGTGCGGAAGCTGGGATAGGAGATGCTGGCCAGAATGACCAGGATGACCAGCGTGATCATCAACTCGACCAGCGTGAAGCCGTTTTGCCGGCGCAAAGACATTGGACGCTCCCCAGCGTGTTGATGGCCACGATGGGCCATCGTCCCGCCACCGGCAAGCGGCGGCAGGATGAACGGTCAATCCAGGGCGACGGGCGTCAAAGCCTTGACGACCCGCACCTTCCCACCCCGGCCGGCGCGATCCCCATCGCACCGGCCCGGGCTCAGGCCAGCACCTGGTAGCAGGGCTGGTATTCGCCGGAGATCTTCATCCGGCGCTGCTCGACGAAAGCGCGCAGCAACGCGTCCAGCGCCTGCATCATGTCCGGGTCGCCATGGATCTGGAACGGTCCGAACTGTTCGATGCGACGCATGCCGTCTTCCTTCACGTTGCCGGCGACGATGCCCGAGAACGCGCGGCGCAGGTCGGCCGCCAGCGCATGCGGCGCACGCCCGTGGTGCAGGTCCAATGCGGCCATCGCCTCGTGGGTGGGCACGAACGGCTGCTGGTACTCCCAAGGAATCTCGATCGACCAGTTGAAGAAGAACGAGTCCTTCTGCGCCAGGCGGTGCTCGCGCACGCGCTTGATGCCATTGGCCATCTTCTTCGCCACCGCCACCGGGTCGCCGATGATGATCTCGTAGCGCTCGGCGGCCGCGTCACCCAGGGTCAGGCGGATGAAGCGGTCGATCTGCTCGAAGTACGGCGCCGCCACGGTCGGTCCGGTCAGGATCAGCGGGAACGGCAGGTCCTTGTTTTCCTCGCGCAGCAGGATGCCGAGCAGGTACAGGATTTCCTCGGCGGTACCGACGCCACCGGCGAACACGATGATGCCGTGGCCGATGCGGACGAAGGCCTCCAGGCGCTTCTCGATGTCCGGCATGATCACCAGGTGGTTGACGATCGGGTTCGGCGATTCGGCGGCGATGATGCCCGGCTCGGTCAGGCCGATGTAGCGCGTCACGGTACGGCGCTGCTTGGCATGGGCGATCGTGGCCCCCTTCATCGGGCCCTTCATCGCGCCCGGGCCGCAGCCGGTGCAGATGTCCAGGCCGCGCAGGCCCAGTTCATAGCCCACCTGCTTGGTGTACAGATACTCGTCGCGCGAGATCGAGTGGCCGCCCCAGCACACCACCAGGTTCGGGTCACCCGGGTTGAGGATGCGCGCATTGCGCAGCAGGCCGAACACCGCGTTGGTGATGCCCTCGGACGACTCCAGCTCGGCCGCGTAGGCAGGGCCCATCTCGATGGCCATGTAGGCCAGGTCACGCACCACGGCGAACAGCAGTTCGGCAACACCGCGGATGATCTCGCCATCGACGAAGGCCATGGCCGGTGCGTTGACCAGGTCGATGCGCACGCCGCGATCCTGCTGCGCTACCTGGATGTCGAAATCGGGATACAGATCGCGCGCCGCGCGCGGATCGTCAGAGGCACTGCCGCTGGTCAGCACGGCCAGCGCGCAGCGGCGCAGCAGCTCGTGCATGCCGCCGGCAGAGGCATCGCGCAGGCGGGCCACTTCGGCCCGCGACAGCACATCCAGCCCACCACGCGGGTAGATCCGCGCGTCCTGCACCGGCAGTGCGCGGGCTGATTTTTCGTTCGTGGTCATGTCCAATTTTTTGCTTCCTTCAAGGTTTCCGACTGTACTGCCGCCCCCTTAAAAAGCAAAACGGCCGGGAAGCCCGACCGTTGGATGTGTGCTCCCCGCGTTCGCCTTTCCGGGACCGCATCGGCGGCGTTGGCACCGCGCACATTTCCGGATGCTACGCCGATGCAGAGTGGCCTGCAAGGACTTTCGCCTGAACGGAAAACGGCCGGGTTTCCCCGGCCGTTTCCGTTTACATCATCAAGCCCTGACGGATCAGAACTTGTACTTCAGGGTCAGCTGCATCGACCAACGCGACACGGCGGTGTTGCCCTTGTCGTTGTTGTTTTCCTGGATCGAGGAATTGTCGGTACGGCCGGTGAAGTTGTACAGGTACTTGCCGGTAGCCGGGTCGATACCCGAGTAGTTGGCAACGCGACGGGTGGCGTAGAAGCCGTAGTCGTCGATCAGGCCCCACTTCTTGTTCAGCAGGTTGCCGACATTCATGATGTCCAGCGCGACTTCACCCTTGTGACCCTTCACGAAGCCCGGGAATTCCTGGCTGATACGGACGTCGAAGCTGTTGACCCACTTGGCGCGGTGCGAGTTGGCCGGGACCACGCTGCCACGGTAGGCCTCAAGTTCCGGGTTCTGCGCCAGCCAATCGAAGAACTTCTTCTCCATGTCGGCGCCGCCGGTGAAGATCACGTCACCCGGGCCCTTCGGCACGTAGAACAGGTCGTTGGTACCGGCACCGTCGCCATTCACGTCGTTGTAGTAGACGTAGCTGTACGGACGGCCCGAACGGCCTTCATAGAACAGGCCAACGCGGGTGGCGTTGTCACCGAAGAAGTTGTGCTTCCACTCCAGGGTACCGGTGATGCGGTCCTTGATCGCGTAGCGCGAGTTGTACGCAACGTTGTCGTTGGCGTTCAGGCTCAGCGTGTTGTTCCAGTTCGAGGTGTTCTGCGAGCTGGACAGCGGGCTCACTTCCTTGGACTGGGTGTAGGTGTAACCCAGCGACCAGCCCCAGTTCTCGGTCAGCGGCTTGGCCAGCGAGAAGGTAGCCTGCGAACCGCGACCCTTGTCGGTATTGCGCAGCAGGATCACGTCGCCGATGTCACCCGGACGGTTGACACGGTCACCCGGGCAGGTCCGATCGGTCGCCGAGCAGGCGCGACCATTCTTCTGGCCAGCCTGCATGCCGTTCGGGCCGGCATTGGCACCATTCATGCCGTAGTCGTTCCAGTACAGCGCGCGACCGTCCTGACCGACCGAACGGTTGGCATTCGGGGTCATCACGTCCAGGCGGTCGAAGTACAGTCCATCCTTGACCTTGGTGAACAGCACTTCAGCCGACGCCACGATGCCGTACCACGGCAGCTCGTGGTCGAACGCCAGGTTGGCCTTCCACACCGACGGCAGACGGGTGCCCGGAGCGATCAGGTCAACGTTCTGGCGGGCCGAGGCCAGCGACGGGTTCGGGATGTACGGGTTGTCGGCGTCGAAGCTGAAGCCACCCGGGTTGCGGGTCAGGTTGTACTCGGAGTAGTTCAGGCCGGTGTTCTGGTAGGCACCTGCCAGCCACACGTTCGGAGCAGCGCCGCCGAACAGGCCAACGCCACCGCGCAGCTGGGTCGGACGATCGGTGTCGAAGGTGTAGTTGAAGCCGACGCGCGGCTGGAACAGCTTCTTGTCGACCAGCTGGGTGTTGTTGAAGCCGTACAGCTGTTCGATGCGCGGGTTGTACAGGCGCTGGGTGCTGAAGTCCGGCATGTCGATACGGATACCGAACATCAGGCTCAGGTTGTAGTTGATCGCCCAGGTGTCCTGGATGAACAGGCCGGTGTTCTTCAGGTGGAACTTGGCCGGGATGTCGTCAACGCTGCCGCCGGCGCGCGGGACGCGCACCTGGTAGGCCGACGGGGTACCGGCTTCAAACGCAGCCAGGTCGGCGAACTCGTACGCGCCGTACAGGTTGCGGCCATAGAAGTTCATCAGGTCGTTGTCGGTGTAATCGAAACCGAACTTGACGGTGTGGTCACCGATGTACCAGGTACCGGCACCGAAGGCGCTCAGTTCCTTCGACTCGACGATGTTGGTGTGGGTGTTCTGCTCGGTACCCAGGTACAGCGAGTTGTTGCCGAAGCGCACGCGGATCTGCGGCAGGTGCGAGGCAGCAACGCGGTTGGACGAGTAGTCCTTGTGCGAAACCTTGAACTCGGTCGAGAAGTTCTCGGACCAGTCACTGAACAGTTCACCCATCCAGGTTTCGTACTGGGTCGGCTGGGTGTACCAGAAGTCGCTCAGCGAGATGGCGCTGTTGTTGACCTGCGGGAAGCGGACGACGTCCTGCTTCATCTTGTTGTAGCGCAGGGCCGCGCGGTGGTTCTCGTTGATGTTCCAGTCGAGCTTGATCGCGTACTCTTCGATCGAGGTCTTGTTGTCCAGCGCGCCGATGCCGCCAACCGGGTAGCCCAGGTCGGACATGCGCTTCTGCACGCGGGCGATGTCGGCGTCGCTGATGCCGTTCGGCTTGTTGTACGGGGTTTCGCCGAGGCTCACGCCGCCGCCGCTACGCTCGTACTTTTCATAGTTGGTGAAGAAGAACAGCTTGTCCTTGACGATCGGGCCGCCCAGGGTCATGCCGTAGGTCTTCTCGTCCTTGAAGCCGTTGAAGTCCGTCGTGTCACCTTCCAGGCGCGTACGGATCATGTCCTTGTCGCGGTAAGAACCGTACACGGTGCCGTGGAACTCATTGGTACCCGACTTGGTCACGGCGTTGATCACCGCACCGGTACCACCGGCGATGGTGGTGTCGTAGTTGGCCAGGTCGATGTTGATTTCCTGGATGGCGTCCATCGACACCGGCTGACGCTCGGTCGGCAGGTTGTTGGAGCCCAGGCCGAACGGATCGGAGGCGCTGATGCCGTCGATGCGGATGGCGTTGTAGCGGGTGTTCTGGCCACCGGCCGAGATCGCGCCGTCAGCCTTGCTGACCTGCGAGATGCGCGGGTCCAGGCGGATGTAGTCCTGGATGTTGCGGTTGGCCGACGGCAGCGCGTCCATCGTTTCGCGGGTCACGTTGCTGCCGGTGCCCATCTTGTTGGCGCTGAACAGGTCCAGGCCGCCGGCGGTCGCAACAACGTTCACCGCGTCCAGGTTGGTCGCAGCCAGGTCACCGCCCAGGTTGGCGTTGACGGTGTTGACCTGGTTCAGGTTCAGGTAGACACCCTCTTCGGTCTTGGTGCCTTCACCGGACTTGGTGATGGTGATGGTGTACGGACCACCCACGCGCAGGCCGCGCGCGTTGTATCGACCCGACGCATCGGTGGTGGCACGCGAAACGGTGCCCGACTCGGTGTGGGTGATGGTGACTTCAGCGCCGGCGACAGGCTGGCCTGCGGCGGACATCACCTGGCCGCCGACACCGGCAGAGGTGCTCTGGGCGAAGGCGGGAGCGGCGGCGAGCGCAGCCACGAGACCAAGGGTGAGCTTGGACATCCGGAGTGGGTGGGTCATTTTTCGGTAGCCTCGATGCGAGTTGGCGATGGCGGAAAAAAAGCGCATCCAAACAGCCCTGCGGGTGGCTGGTCGGAGATTTATCTGGGGTTCCCTACCGCTTGGCTGAAGGCAGCCACAACGGTTAACACTAGATTAACACGCTACGCCATCAATGTGACGGTTGTGCGACAAACGGCACCGGATCGCAACGCAATCGTGACGAGTTCTTCACTCCGCCTTTCCCCCGGCCTCATTCCGGCAGGGGCGCCTCACTGGCGTCGAGAATCCGGCCCCGCCAGGCAAGCCCAGCGCTGGACAGCAGGGTCACGGCCGCCGCAGCGGCGGCCTCCGGGCCCCGGGCGGCCGGGTCCTGGTCGACGGAATAGGCCCTGGCGCGCAGCGCCGTGCGCAGGGGGCCCGGATACAGGCCGCTGACCCGCACCGGGCTGCGGCAGAGTTCGTCATGCAGGCTGGTGATCAGCCCGCGCAGGCCATGCTGGGCCACACCGTATCCACCCCAATAGGCCTGCCCCACCCGTTCGGAGGCATCGACCGCAAACACCAGGGCCGCGTCCTCGCGCTGCCGCAGCAGCGGCAGGCAGGCCTGGGCCAGCCACGCCGGAGCAGTGAGCGTGACATGCACCGCACGGGCGAAACTGGCCGGGTCGGCCAGTTCGAACGGGGTCAATCCGGGGAAATGGGCGGCACAGACCAGCACTCCATCCAGGCGCCCCAGCTCGCGCTGCAGGGCCTGGGCCAGTTCGGCATAGTCGTCGGGGCCCGCGCCCTCCAGATCCAGCGGATACAGCAGCGGTTCCGGGCCGACGGCCTGGACCTGGGCATAGACACGGTCCAGGCGGCGCGGCTTGCGGCCCAGCAGGACCACGGTGGCCCCGGCGGCGGCGGCGGCAACGGCCGCCGCACTGCCCAGCCCACCGCCGGCGCCGGCAACCAGCACCACGCGATCCTGCAACGGGCGGCCATCGAGCGCCCCGTTGGTCGGTGACGTCGATGGCCAGGCACTCATCCCTGGGTCGCCTCTTCGACGATGCGCTTGAGCTCGCCGGCTTCAAACAGTTCCAGGACGATATCGCAGCCGCCGATCAGCTCTCCATTGATGAACAGCTGCGGGAAGGTCGGCAGGTTGGAGAACCGCGGCAGGTTGGCGCGGATCTCGGGTTCTTCCAGCACGTTGACGGTGCGCAGGGTGACCGCGCCGGCTGCCATCAACGCCTGTACGGCGCGGCTGGAGAAACCGCACATCGGGTATTGCGGGGTGCCCTTCATGAACAGCACGAGCGGGTAACGATCGACCTCGGCCTGGATTTGCTGCATTACCGCCACAACCTCACTCCTTGCTTCGCCGGACAAACCGACCGCGGTGGTCGGCTAGACTGCCCACGGTAGCCGCCATTGTAAGCGGATGGAACCGGCTGCCGCCGCCCCTCTGGCCACGAACCTGTCCATGCCTGTCGAATTGCCTGCCCTGCCCTACCTTTCCGGCTCCCTGCAGCCGCACCTGTCCGCACAGACCCTGGAGCTGCACCACGGCCGCCACCATCGCGCCTACGTGGATGCGGTCAATGCCGGCATCCTCGGCACCGAGTGGGAAGACGCGTCACTGGAAGAGATCGTCCGCCAGGCCCAGGGCAAGCTGTTCGATGCGGCTGCCCAGGCGTGGAACCACGGCTTCTACTGGCAGTGCCTGCGACCGCGTGGCGGTGGCGAACCGCAGGGTCGCCTGGGCGAGCTGGTGAAGCGCCAGTTCGGCGACGTGCAGCGCCTGCGCGAGGAATTCAACCGTACCGCGCTGGGCCTGTTCGGCTCCGGCTGGGTGTGGCTGGTGCAGCATCCGGGCGGACAGCTGGGCATCCAGGCGACCCGCAATGCCGGCACGCCGCTGACGGGTGAAAGCACGCCGCTGCTGTGCTGCGATGTCTGGGAGCACGCCTACTACACCGACTACCAGAATGACCGCGCGCGCTATCTGGACGCGTTCTGGCAGATGGTCAACTGGGAATTCGCTGAGAGCCAGCTACGCTGAGGCAGCGGCTCCGCTCCGGGGTAGTGCCGGCCGCTGGCCGGCATCCCCATCGGTGTACAGAGATGGCGAATCTGCCAGCCAGCGGCCGGCACTACCGGAAAGCAGAGCGTGGCTTCACGCGTTCTCGTGCGCGGCCACCGCATCCATCACCCGCGCCCAGTACACCAGCGCCGCACCGGCATTGAGCGACACCGCCACACCCAGCGCCTCGGCGATTTCCTCGCGGTTGGCACCGTGCTTCAGCGCGGCATCCACGTGCACGGTGATGCAGCCGTCGCAGCGGGTAGTGACCGCCACCGCCAACGCGATCAGCTCGCGGGTCTTCGCATCGAGGTGGTTGGTCTGCGCGCCAGCGTTAGCCAGGGTGGCGTAGCCCTTGACCGTATCCGGTGAGAGCTTGCCGATCTCACCGATACGGCCCTTCAGTTCCTTGCGGTAGGCATTCCAGTCGAGCATGGGGGTGACTCCTGTGAAAGGAGCTCCACGCTACCACCGGGAATGTTGCGCCGATGCCTGCACCGGCGCTTCGCAGCGTTGCACTGCCGGCCAGCGGCCGGCACTACCGGGCTCAGCGATTGCGCAGCGCGTGCACCGCCGGCGCCACCTGGGCCTGGCGATCCAGCTCCAGGCCGACCTGCTCCAGCGCATCGGCCAACGCGGCAGCATCGTCATCGCGCAACGTGGCGTGGCCGACCTTGCGGCCTTCGCGCGGCTCCTTGCCATAGTCGTGCCAATGGCCGCTGGCCTGGCCCAGCACCGGTGCCGGGTCCGGCATCGCGCCCAGCCAGTTCAGCATGCAGGCGTGGCCGAGCATGCGGGTGCTGCCCAGCGGCAGGCCCAGCACGGCACGCAGATGGTTCTCGAACTGCGAGGTCTCGCTGCCCTCGATGGTCCAGTGGCCGGAGTTGTGTACGCGCGGCGCCATCTCGTTGGCCAACAGCTCGCCATCGCGACAGAACAGCTCCAGCGCGAACACGCCGACGTACTGCAGGTGCTCGGCGACACGGCGGGCATAGCCGATCGCGGCCTGCTGCTCGGCATCGGACAGCACAGCCGGTGCCACGCTGGCCGACAGCACGCCGTCGACATGCCAGTTGCCGGTGACCGGCCAGGCTTCGAAGCTGCCATCGCGGCCACGCACGGCGACCACGCTGACCTCGCGCTGGAACGCCACGAAGCCTTCCAGGATCAGGCCGGTACGCTCGACCTGCGCGCCCAGTGCATCCCACGCGGCGTCGATGTCGGCCTCGCTGCGCAGGCGGAACTGGCCCTTTCCGTCATAACCAAGGCGGCGGGTCTTGAGGATGCACGGCAGGCCGAACTCAGCCGCCTTCGCAGCCAGCTCGTCACGGCTGCGGATATCAGCGAAGGCCGGCAGCGGGATGCCCAACTGCTGGAACAGGGTCTTCTCGCTCAATCGGTCCTGGGCCACCGCCAGCGCGGCCGGCGGCGGATAGACCGGCACGCGGTCGGCCAGGAACTGCGCGCTGTCTGCGGGCACGTTCTCGAAATCGAAAGTGACCACATCGACCTTGGCGGCGAATTCCGCCAGCGCGTGGCGGTCATCGAAGGCACCGACGGTGAGCGGCGCCAGCGGGCCACTGCAGGCGTCGGCCGCCGGGTCGTACAGCTGGAAGCGCAGTCCCAGCGGCGCACCGGCCAGGACCATCATGCGGGCGAGCTGGCCGCCGCCCAGGATGCCGACGGTCAGGCTCATTGGCGCGGATCGTCGTGGGCCATCACGTCTTCGGTCTGGCGTGCACGGAAGGCGTCGAGCGCCTGGCCGATCGCCGGCTGGTCGCTGGCCAGCATCGCAGCAGCGAACAGCGCCGCGTTGGACGCGCCGGCATTGCCGATGGCGAAGGTGGCGACCGGAATGCCGGCCGGCATCTGCACGATCGACAGCAGCGAATCCATGCCGTTGAGGGCCTTGGACTGCACCGGCACGCCCAGCACCGGCACGGCGGTCTTGGCGGCGATCATGCCCGGAAGGTGCGCAGCCCCGCCGGCGCCGGCGATGATCGCGCGCAGGCCACGCGGGCCCGCCTGCTCGGCGTAGCTGAACAACACATCCGGCGTCCGATGCGCGGACACCACCTTCACTTCGAACGGAACACCCAGGGCTTCAAGCTTCTGGGCGGCGTGCTGCATGGTTTCCCAGTCGGAACGGGAACCCATGACGATGCCGACAAGCGGCGCGATCGGGTTGGGGGTCATTGGCCGTCACCTGCCTTAAAGACGTATTCTAGCCATCTTCCACGCAAGACGAAGAACCATGGATCGCAAGCTGCTCGACCTGCTGGTGTCGCCGGACACCCGCCAGCCCCTGTCCCTGCTGGATGGCAAGGGCCTGGAAGCCCTCAACAAGGCCATTTCCGCCGGCGCGGTGAACAAGGCCGATGGCAACCCGCTGGCGCAGCCGCTGCGCGAAGCGCTGGTCACCCGCGACCGCAAGCAGGTCTTCCGCGTTGACGACGGCATCCCGGTGCTGCTGGCCGAGGAAGCCATCCCCACCGCCCAGATCGCCGACTTCCCGGCCGCATGAGCGCGCTGCCGACGCCGGATGCGGCCGTTGTCGCCGCCGATGTCGCGCGTGCGCTGGCCGAGGACCTGGGCAGCGGCGACGTCACCGCCGCCCTGCTGCCCGACCAGGCCGACAGCGCTTACCTGCTGTGCAAGCAGGACGGGGTGATTGCCGGCCGTCCGTGGTTCGACGCCACCCACCGCGCACTCGACCCGGACGTGCGCATCGAATGGCGTGTCTCCGAAGGTGACGCGGTCACCGCAGGCACCGTGCTGGCCCTGCTGCACGGGCGCAGCCGCAGCCTGGTCAGCGCCGAACGCACCTCGCTGAACTTCCTGCAGACGCTGTCTGGCACCGCCACCACCACTGCCCGCTACGTGGCGGCGGTGGCCGGTACCGGCACGCGCATCCTCGACACGCGCAAGACTCTGCCTGGCCTGCGCCTGGCGCAGAAGTACGCAGTGCGCTGTGGCGGCGGCGACAACCACCGCTTCGGCCTCTATGACACGGTGATGCTGAAGGAAAACCACATCCGTGCCGCCGGTTCGCTGGCCGCGGCGGTGGCCGCCGCGCGCCGGCAATGGCCCGCGCTGCCGCTGGTGGTCGAGGTCGAGGACCTGGCCCAGCTGCGCCAGGCGCTGGAAGCCGGTTGCGAGCGCATCCTGCTGGATGACTTCAGCCCCGACCTGCGCCGCGAGGCAGTGCGCATCACGGCCGGCCGCATTCCGCTGGAAGTGTCAGGCAGCGTGGGCCTGGGCGGCCTGCGTTCGATCGCCGAGGACGGCGTTGACTGCATCTCCATCGGTGGACTGACCAAGCACGTGCAGGCCATCGATCTGTCGCTGAAGCTGGGCCCGCCGCCGGGTTGAGGCCTGGCGTGGGGGCCGATCCGTTGTCCATGGGAAAAGGGATCTGACCCCGTTCTCACACCCGGCGTTCACGACAGCGCTGCGACGCTGAGGTATCCCCCACAGGAGCCGCGCATGCGCCGGATGCTCTTGCCTGCCTGCCTGCTGCTGGCCGCGGCACCATTGTCCGCAGCGGCCGCCGAGGCCTGCGATGTTCCGCCCCGCTTCGGCCTGAGTCCGTTGGCGGTGGCCATCCGCAACACCGCCTGCAATGAGCACCGGCTCTGGTACCGGCCCTTCATCGATCGTGAAGGCCGTGCCGCCAGCCTCAGCGTCACCGAAGCCGAAAGCGATCACTTGGCAGACAATGGCCTGATCGCCTGGCAGCGCGTGGCCGGCTACTGGCGCAACAGCGGCACACTCAATGCGATGGGCAGCATCGCGGGCGCCAGCAGCTGCCTGGCGCCGTTGGGCACGCGCTACACCGACAGCGACTGCCGCGCCTTCCTGATCGACAACCCATGGTCGGCCGCGTTCATTTCCTGGGTGATGGTGCAGTCCGGCGTTCCTGGCTTCAATACGTCGCCACGCCACATCGACTACATCCGTGCCGCCTACCAGGGCGGCCCCTCGGGCGTGCCGTACCGGCTGGTCGACCCGGCCACGGCCAAACCCGCACCGGGCGACCTGCTGTGCTTCCTGCGCGACCGCAGCACCACGCTCAGCTACAGCGGGCTGGTGCAGGCACTGGGCAATGGCTCGGTGGGCCACTGGAAATCGCATTGCGAAGTGGTGGTGGCGGCCAACCTCGGCGGCGACCAGACCCTGTACCTGGTCGGTGGCAACGTGATGAACACCGTAGCGATGCGGTTGCTGCAGCTGGATCGTACGGGGCTGATCAAGCTGCCTCCGTCACGCGAACGCAACAGCACCGGCATCGACCCCGGCTGCACACCAGGTCGCGAGGACGAATGCAGCTTCAACCGGCAGGACTGGGCAGCGCTGCTGCAGCTGACTGCAACCTCACCGCTGGTGATGCCCTCGCCCACTGCGACGCCGATGCAGCCCACTCCGGCACCGCAACCGGTCATCGTGCCCGCGCAGCCGATGTCCAGCGAACCGCAGCCGCGGCGGTGAGTGCAGCGCTTGATCCAGCGCGCGTTCGCCGCCATCTTTGCGGGATCGACCCCTGACGGCTGACGCCATGCCCACCCTGCTGCTGTTGCTGATTGCCGGCGGAATCATCTATTTCTTCTGGAACGCGGCGCGTTCGGCCGCCGAGCGCGCGGTCGAACTGGGGCGCAATGCCTGCCGTGCTGCCGACGTGCAATGGCTGGATCAGGCGGTGCACGCCACCGGCCTGCGCCTGTCGCGCGGCGAAGATGGCCGGCTCGGCTTCGAACGTACCTTCAAGTTCGAGTATTCCTACGACGGCATCGATCGCCACGTGGGCCGCATGGTGCTGCGCGGCGACCAGCTGATCTCATTCACTGGTCCGGGCGCGGCGCGGATCAGCCAGATCCGCGCGGATGTGGACGATGCCGAGGATGTGTAAGGGCTGAAGGCGTGCCGACCAACGGTCGGCACCCACCGTTACCTGGTTACTTGACCACGCGCAGGTTCGGGCGCCCCTTCGGCGGCGGGCTGGCTGGCGGCGTATCGTCCGGCGGCGTGCCTTCCTCGTGCAGCAGCTCATCGCTGGTCGGAGCGGTCTCGTTGCCCGGGATGTCATCCGGTAGCGCCATGCCCTGCCCGGTCTCGCGGGCGTAGACGGCCAGCACGGCGCTGATCGGCACCTGCACCGGGTAGCTGGTACCGGAGAAGCGCGCCGAGAAGCTCACCATCTCGTTGTCGATCATCAGTCGCACGACAGCACGTTCGGCGATGTTGAGCACGACCCGGCCATCCTTGACCGCCGAAGGCGGGACCTGCACGCCGGGAACGCCGGCGTCGACCAGGATGTGCGGGGTCAGCTGGTTGTCGTTGATCCATTCCACCAGCGCCCGCAGCAGGTACGGGCGGTGGCTGGTCATGTGGAAGAAGTCTTCGGTCATGCGTGAAGTGTACGCGCCCGGCGCCCCGCCGGGGCGGATCACCTGCACGCCGGTCGGCGTGCAGACGGGTAACGCAGGCCCGGATCAGACCGGCAGATCGCGCAGCTTCTTTTCCTGATCGGTCAGGCTGCGGACGAAGCCCGGGTGGCGGAAGATGCGGTTGCCGTAGTCCTCGATCGCCTTGCCGTCCTTCGGCAGCGGTACGTCCAGCGACTGCAGGCGCCAGATGATCGGCGCCATCGCGCAGTCGGCCAGGCTCATTTCCGGGTTGAGGAAGAACTTGCTGGCCTTGAACAGCGGCAGCGAGGCGGTCAGCAGCTCCTTCAGGCGCTTGCGGCCAGCCTCGGCCTGGGTCTTGTTGCCGAGCTGGATGGCCTGCACCTGTGGCACCCAGTCGTGCTCGATGCGCAGCATCGCCAGGCGGATGCGCGCACGCGAGAGCGGATCGACCGGCATCAGCGGCGGATGCGGATAACGTTCGTCCAGGTACTCGCTGACCACTGATGCGGCGTACAGCACCAGCTCGCGTTCGACCAGGGTCGGCACCGAGTGATACGGATTGAGGTCGATCAGGTCTTCAGGCGGGTTCTGTGGATCAACCGGAACGAAGTCGAAGGTCACACCCTTGGCCGCCAGGACCAGGCGTACACGGTGGCACAGTACATCGTCGTTCGAGGAAAACAGCGTCAGTGTATTGCGCATGCGTACGCTCGCCGCCATCAAAGGCTCTCCCACGACAGGAGACCGCCTGCCGCATCGGCGCCGCCGGCACCGTGCCGGCGGTCGACTCCTCCCCGAGTGTGCAACCGACCATCACAAAAGCCAATAGGCCCGTGCGATGGCCGGCGGCAGATTCAGTGAACGTCCTTCCAGTATTCCTTCTTCAGCAGGTACAGCAGGAAGGTGAGCAGGGCCAGGAACAGGATCACCCACACGCCCAGCTGCTGGCGCTTGAGCGCGGCCGGTTCGCCGGCATACTCGAGGAAGTTGGTGATGTCCCGCACCGCCTGGTCGTACTGCCCGGCATCAACCGAACCCGGCGTTTCGATCTTCAGGCCGGTCACCGGCGGGTCCATGCCGGGCGCTTCCGCCTTGCCATGGACCGCATGCTGCAGGCCCTGCATCTCCCACAGCGGGTTGGGCATGGAGGCATTGGCGAACAGCGCGTTGTTCCAGCCCAGCGGCCGGCTGCTGTCCAGATAGAACGACTTGAGGTAGGTGTAGACCCAGTCACTGCCCCGCACGCGCGAGATCAGGCTGAGGTCCGGCGGCATCTTGCCGAACCACTTCTCCGCGTTCTCCTTGGGCATCGCCACCGGGATCGGGTCGCCGATCGCCGAGCCGGTGAAGTTGAGGTTGTTCATCACCTCTTCCTCGGTCAGGCCCAGGTCCTGCGCCATCCGCGAATAGCGCAGGTACTTCAGCGCGTGGCAGCCGGAGCAGTAGTTCATGTACAGCTGCGCGCCACGCTGCAGCGAAGCGCGGTCGCCCAGATCGTTGCCGGCCTGCAGCAGCTTGGTGCCACCTTCGGCGGCGGAGGCCAGGAAACTGCCCAGCATCAGGGTGGCCGTCAGGGCCAACCGGACCATCCAGCGATCAGTCATGGGTGGTCACCCTCTCCGGTACCGGCTTGGTCTTGTCCAACCGTGTCCATAGCGGCATGGTGATGAAGAACGCGAAGTACAGGAAGGTCAGCACCCGCCCGATGTAGGTCTCGTGCACGTCGGTGCCCGGGCCGGAACCAATCACGCCCAGCCACACGAAGCACACCGCCAGCACGCCCAGCATCACCTTCGAGATCCAGCCGCGGTAGCGCACCGACTTCACCCTGGCCTTGTCCAGCCACGGCACCAGGAACAGGATCGCAATGGCCGAGAACATCACCAGCACGCCACCGAGCTTGTTCGGCACCACGCGCAACATCGCGTAGTAAGGCGTGTAGTACCAGACCGGCTTGATGTGTTCCGGGGTCACCAGGCGGTTGGCCTCGGTGAAGTTGTCGTGCTCCAGGAACAGGCCGCCGAAACCGGGCGCGAAGAAGATGATGAAGGCGGCGATGATCAGCAGGAAACCAGCGCCGACGCCATCCTTGAGCGTGTAGTACGGGTGGAACGGAATGCCATCGGCCGGTGCGTTCGGCGACCAGCGGTTGCCCTTCGGCCCCTTCTTGATCTCCACGCCATCGGGGTTGTTCGAACCCACTTCGTGCAGCGCGCCCAGGTGCAGTACCACCAGCAGCAACAGCACCAGCGGCAGGGCGATGACATGCAGCGCGAAGAAGCGGTTGAGCGTGGCGTCACTGGGCAGGTAATCGCCCATGATCCATTCGGTCAGGCCGTTGCCGATCATCGGTATCGCGCCGAACAGCGAGATGATCACCTTGGCGCCCCAGAACGACATCTGGCCCCACGGCAGCACGTAGCCCATGAAGGCTTCGGCCATCAACACCAGGTAGATCAGCATGCCGAGGATCCACACCAGCTCGCGCGGCTTCTGGTAACTGCCGTACAGCAGGCCACGGAACATGTGCAGGTAGACGACGATGAAGAACAGCGAGGCACCGGTGGAGTGCATGTAGCGGATCAGCCAGCCCCACTCCACATCGCGCATGATGTATTCGATGGAGCCGAACGCCTCGGCGGCGCTGGTCTTGTAGTGCATCGTCAGGAAGATGCCGGTGACGATCTGGTTGACCAGCACCAGCAGCGCCAGCGAACCGAAGTAGTACCAGATGTTGAAGTTCTTCGGCGCGTAGTACTCGCTGACGTGCTTCCGGTAGACCGGCATCAGGCCGGGCGCGCGGGCGTTGACCCAGTCGGCCACGCCGCTGGCGGTACGGCTGAGGATATTGGCCATCAGGCAGCCCCCTGCGGATCGACACCGATGATGATGGTGTTGTCGTCCTGGTAATGGTGCGCGGGCACCTTCAGGTTGATCGGCGCCGGCACGTCCTTGAAGACGCGTCCGGACATGTCGAAGCGCGACTTGTGGCACGGGCAGAAGTAACCGCCCTTCCACTGCGGGTCGTAGGGCTCAGGCCGGATTTCGGCGACCATTTCCGGCGAGCAGCCCAGGTGCGTGCACAGGCCGACCAGCACGGAGATGTCCGGCTTGATCGAGCGCAGCTCGGGGTTCTGCTTCAGCACGTAGTCCGGCTGCTGGTCCTTCTCGCCGGACTCGGGGTCCTTGAGGCGGCCATCCAGCCCGTGCAGCGCGTCCAGGATCGCCTTGGACCGCTTGACGATCCAGATCGGCTGGCCACGCCATTCCACGATCAGGCGTTGGCCTTCCTGCAGGGCGCTGATGTCGGCCACCACCGGTGCGCCGGCAAGCTTGGCGCGGGCACTGGGGTTCCAGGATTTGATGAAAGGAACTGCGGTGAATCCGACGCCGACGGCGCCCACCACGGCTGTGGTGGCAGAAAGAAAACGCCGACGTCCGGTGTTGACTGGATCGTGTACCCCATCGTTGGCCATCCGGCACTCCGATATTGATTAGGTAGCTTTAAGGCTGCCAGCGGATCCGGTGGGGGCCAGAGCCGCATTGAATCACGGTCGAGTGTAGCGGAACCGTCGCGCGCCACACAACGCATTGCAACAACATTGATTGCGGGGTTGCCGGCCAGCGGCCGGCACTACCTTTCAAAGGAGTGCCGACCAACGGTCGGCACCTACTGGTGACTCAGGGCGGTGCGGTAACGCTCGGCCAGCTGCCCGACCCGGCGCACGTAGTACTGGGTTTCGCTGTAGGGCGGTACGCCACCGTGGCGGTCGACCGCGCCTTCGCCAGCGTTGTAACCGGCTGCGGCAAGGGTCAGGTCGCCATTGAAGCGCTTCAACAACCACGCAAGATACTGCACGCCGCCGCGGATGTTCTGCCCGGCATCGTAGGAATCACTGACGCCGAAGCGCGCGGCGGTTGGCGGCATCAGCTGCATCAGGCCCTGCGCACCCGCGCGGCTGAGCGCGGTCGGGTTGTAGGCCGACTCGGCATGGATGATGGCCCGCACCACCGCCTCTTCCACGCCGAACTCGCGCGCGGCCGAGGTGATCTCGGTCTGGAAGGCCGAGGTGTTCAGGCGCACGGTGCCGAAGTCCACGCGTGGATTGACCCCGCACGCGTAGCAGCGCTCCATGAAGCTGTAGCGGATGGTCCGCACCGGGCCGAGGTTGGCGACCTGGGTCGGGCGCGCACTGGTGTAGTGCCGCACGCCGTCCTTCATGAAGGAATAGACCTGGCCGCTGACCATGCGCCCGGCGCGCGAGGCGGCCGGCTGTGCCGGAGCAGCTGCGGGCGCGGGTGCAGGCGCAACCGTTGCCGGCGTTGCGGCGCTGGCGGCAACGGCAACCGGGTTGCGTTCGATGCTGGCCACCGTGGTCGGCGCTGGCCTGGGTGCGGCCACTACCGGACGCGGTGCCGGGCGGGTGTCGCGGCTGTAGCTGACGGTGCTGCAGCGCGCGCCAGCCACCCGCTTGCTCACATAGCTGGTGACGCCGTCAGCGCCCTGGCACTTGTACAGGGTTCCAGCGCTGGCCGGCGCAGCGGTCAGCGCAGCGATGATGATCGCCGTTGTCCCCAGTATCCCCTTCATGGCGGCGAGTGTCCCAGCTTCGCCGGGGCTTGCCAAGCGATGTGGCTCAGCCTGTGACCGGCGGCACAGCCAGCAGCTGGCCGAGGCCCGCCAGCCGCTGTGCCAGCTCGTCGCGCAGGCCCGGCGGGGTGGTCCAAAGCGCCACAGGTATGCGGTCCAGGCTGAGAATCTGCGCCAGCATCATGCCGCGGCTCTCGGCGCCCATGCGCAGCAGGCAGTGGTCGTGGCCATCCGCTTCCAGTACTCCACACCACGGCGGGATGCGGCCTTCCAACTCGGAATGACTGCCGGCCAGGCGGAGGATGGCCTGCAGCGCGAACGGGGCCTGGCTGACTGCCTGCCGCACCATCACGTCCGGCGGCGCCGGCGTGCGCCGATGCATGCCCGGCTCGGAGCACTCGCGTACCGCGCCCATCCGGTCCACGCGCAGGGTGCGCCAGTCCTGCCGGCCCAGATCCCAGGCCAGCAGGTACCAGCGCCGCCCGTAATTGACCAGGTGCTGGGCCTCGACCTCGCGCTGGGTCACCGCATCCTGTGCACTGCGGTATTCAAAGGCCAGCCGGGACGCCTGCCGGCAGTGCTGGGCCAGCCGCCCGAGCAGGCGTGCGTCGGTGGACGGAAGGTCGGACAGGGTGGCCGTCGCTGCATGCACCTCGCCGGCCTGCTGGCGACGACGGGTCGGCACCAGCGGATCGAGCTTGGACAACAGGCCACGCGCGGTGTCGTCGATCCCGGCAACGGTGGCCGAGGCTGCGCGCAGGGCGATGGCCAGGGTGGTCGCCTCCTCCTCGTCCAGCAGCATCGGCAGCACCGGGGCCCCGGCCCCCAACTGGTAGCCGCCGCCGACCCCGGACGAGGCCTGCACCGGATAGCCCAGCTCGCGAAGGCGCTCGATATCACGGCGGATGCTGCGCCGGTCCACACCCATGCGCTCGGCCAACTCGGCCCCGGACCACTGGCGGCGGGCCTGCAGCAGGGCGATCAGGCGCAGCAGACGATGGGCGGTATGGCGCATGAAGGATCGAGGACAGAAGTCGTCCGCAATAGTGCCCCAGGATGGCCTCCAGTTCACCACCCACCGCAAGGAGCAATGCCATGAATTCACGCCAGATCACCCTGTACCACGCCGCCCGATCCCGCTCGAGCGGCGCCGTGGCCCTGCTCGAAGCGCTGGGTGCCGACTACCGCATGCAGGTGCTGGACCTGAAAGCCGGCGCCAACCTGGCCCCGGCCTACCTGGCCATCAACCCGATGGGCAAGGTGCCGGCCATCGTCCACGACGGCGCACTGGTGACCGAGCAGGTGGCGATCTACCTGTACCTGGCCGACCTGTATCCGGAAGCCGGGCTGGCACCGCCGATCGGCGACGCCCTGCGCGGCCCCTACCTGCGCTGGATGGCCTTCTATGGCGCCTGTTTCGAGCCGGCGATGATCGACAAGGCGATGCACCGCGAGCCGCCGCCGCGCCTGATGTCGCCGTACAACGATGCCGAGACCGTGCTGCAGGTGGTCGAGGCCCAGCTGGCGCAGGGCCCGTACCTGCTGGGCGAGGTCATGAGCGCCGCCGACGTGCTGTGGGGCAATGCACTGGCGTGGACCACGGCCTTTGGCCTGGTACAGCCGGCGCCGGCCACGGCTGACTACATCGCACGGATGAGCGCGATGACCGCGTTCGACCGTTCGCGGCAGATCGATGCGGAGCTGGTGGCGGCGTAAGGGCGCCCGCCGGGCACCGCCCGGCGCTACCGGGGCCGGCGGGATGCGGGTAGCGCGGGGCCGTGCCCCGCGAGCGCACAGCGCGGCGTACGCGCCGGGATGCAGGTAGAATTGCCGGCTTTCCCGCCACCCGAATGGATTAAGCGCCATGACCGGGACGCCAGACGTCTTTCCGCCCGCCACGCCGGGCGGTGCCCCGCTCGTTGCCCTGCCCGCCGGTCCGCGCAAGCCCGACCAGGTGAAAGGCAAGCTGTACATCAAGACCCACGGTTGCCAGATGAACGAGTACGACTCGGCCAAGATGGCCGACGTGCTCGCCGCCAGCGATGGCCTGGAACTGACCGATACCCCGGAAGACGCCGACGTCATCCTGGTCAACACCTGTTCCATCCGCGAGAAGGCGCAGGAGAAGGTGTTCAGCCAGCTGGGCGTCTGGAAGGGCCTGAAGAACAAGGGCCGCGAGGTCATCATCGGCGTGGGCGGCTGCGTTGCCTCGCAGGAAGGCGAGGCGATCATCAAGCGTGCGCCGTTCGTGGACCTTGTGTTCGGCCCGCAGACCCTGCACCGGCTGCCGGAGCTGATCCGCGCCCGCCGCGAGCAGAAGCGCCCGCAGGTGGACATCAGCTTCCCCGAGATCGAGAAGTTCGACCGCCTGCCGGAACCGCGTGCCGAAGGCGCTTCGGCGTTCGTGTCGATCATGGAAGGCTGCTCGAAGTACTGCTCGTTCTGCGTGGTGCCCTACACCCGCGGCACCGAAGTCAGCCGCCCGTTCGAGGACGTGGTGGTGGAAGTGGCGCAGCTGGCCGCGCAGGGCGTGCGCGAAATCAACCTGCTCGGGCAGAACGTCAATGCCTATCGCGGCCCCTATGGAGATGGCGAGTTCGCCGATCTCGGCCTGCTGATCCGGACCATCGCCGAGATCGACGGCGTCGGCCGCATCCGCTTCACCACCTCGCACCCGCTGGAGTTCAGCGACTCGCTGATCGATGCGTTCCGCGACGTGCCGCAGCTGGCCAACTTCCTGCACCTGCCGGTGCAGGCCGGCAGCGACCGCGTACTGTCGGCGATGAAGCGCGGCTATACCGCGCTGGAATTCAAGTCGAAGATCCGCAAGCTGCGCGCGGTGCGCCCGGACATCTCGATCAGCTCGGACTTCATCGTCGGCTTCCCCGGCGAAACCGATGCCGATTTCGAGAAGACCATGAAGCTGATCGAGGACATCGGCTTCGACCACAGCTTCTCCTTCATCTATTCGCGCCGCCCGGGCACCCCGGCGGCCGACCTGGAGGACACGATCAGCGATGCCGAGAAGCACGCGCGCCTGTCGCGCCTGCAGGAGCGCATCAATGCGCACGCTGCCGGCATCTCCGAGAAGATGGTCGGTACCGTGCAGACCGTGCTGGTGGAAGGCCCTTCGCGCAAGAACCCGAACGAACTGACCGGCAAGACCGAGAACATGCGTTCGGTGAACTTCCCGGCGCCGGCGCGGCTGATCGGCCAGTTCGTGGATGTGGTGATCACCGAGGCGCTGACCAATTCGCTGCGCGCGCGCGTGGTGGCGGAATAAGGTGCGCCGACCAACGGTCGGCACCCACCGAATTGATGCCGACCAACGGTCGGCACCCACCGGAGTTGATGCCGGCCAACGGTCGGCACCTGCCGAATTGATGCCGACCAACGGTCGGCACCCACCGAATTGATGCCGACCAACGGTCGGCACCCACCGAATTGATGCCGACCAACGGTCGGCACCTACCAGGGTGGATGCCGACCGTTGGTCGGCATGCCTCAATCCAAACGCTTGCGGAAACGCAGGATCGCCAGGGTCATCATCACCGCGATGAAGGCCAGCAGCGCCAGCGCGTCGTGCCACAGCTCCCACAGCGAGGCGCCGCGCAGCATGATGCCGCGCACGAGGCGCAGGAAGTGGGTCAGCGGCAGTACTTCGGCCAGCCATTGCACCGGCCGCGGCATGCCCGCGAACGGGAACATGAAGCCCGACAGCAGGATCGACGGCAGGAACAGGAACAGGGTCATCTGCATCGCCTGGAACTGCGAGCGCGCGCGCGTGGAAATCAGCAGCCCCAGTGCGAGGTTGGCCAGCACCAGCAGCACCGCGGCCAGGTAGATGTCCAGCAGCCTGCCGCGAATGGGCACCTGGAACAGCCAGGTGCCCAGCACCAGCACCAGCGTGGTCTGCAGCAGGCCGATGGCTGCATAGGGCAGCACCTTGCCCACCATCAGTTCGCTGCGCGACACCGGCGTGGCGATCAGCAGCTCCATGTTGCCGCGCTCGCGTTCACGCACCACCGCCACCGCCGTGAACATCACCAGGGTCATGGTCAGGATCACCCCGATCAGGCCTGGCACGATGTTCACCGCCGAACGCCGCTGCGGGTTGTAGAAGCTGGTCACGCTGATTGGACCCCCGGCGATGCTGCCTTCGCGCAGCGGCCGCGTGTTGCTGGTCGGTCGCGTCTCCAGCGGCACCTGCGCCAGCTGGATCGCCGCGCTCTGCACCACGGTGTCGCTGCCATCAACCAGCACCTGCACCGCCTCGCGTCCATCGAAGCGACGGCGCTCGAAGTCGGCCGGCACCACGATGCCGACACTGATCTCGCCACGCCGCAGCGCCTGCATCAACTGGTCGGGCATATAGGCTTCGCTGCGCGGCGTGATCACGCCGGTGGCGACCATGTCCTGCACCAGCGCGCGTGACGCCGCACTGTTGGCCTGGTCGGCGACACCTGCGTCGAGGTGGCGCAGGTTGAGATTGATCGCGTAGCCGAACAGCAGCAGCTGCATCACCGGAATGCCGACGATCATCGCCAGCGTGATGCGGTCGCGGCGCAGCTGGCGCAATTCCTTGAGCATGATCGCCCACAGCCGGCGCAGGTTCATGCCGCTGGCTCCCGGCCACGGCCGCGGGTGGCGGCGACGAAGACGTCTTCCAGGTTCGGCGCCACCGCCTCGATGCGGGCCTGCGGGTCGGCGTTGGCCAGCGCGCGCCGCAACGCTGGCGTATCGGCGGCCGCCTCGCTGCACAGCACGCGCAGCTGCGTGCCGATCTGTGCCACGCTCAGCACGCCGGGCAGCTCAGACAATGCGCGGCTGGCCTGCCGCGGCTGCGCCGACGTGACCTGCAGCGTGCGGCCGTCCAGCCGTGCACACAGTTCGGCCGGCGTGCCATCGGCGACCAGCGCGCCTCGATCGAGGATCGCCAGCCGGTGGCAGCGCTCGGCTTCGTCCATGTAGTGGGTCGATACCAGCACGGTGGTACCGGCGTCGGCAAGTTCAAACAGGGCCTCCCAGAAATCGCGGCGTGACTCCGGGTCAACCGCGCTGGTCGGCTCGTCCAGGAACAACAGCTCGGGCGCGTGCACGACGGCGCCGGCCAGCGCCAGGCGCTGCTTCTGGCCACCACTGAGGGTGCCGGCCAGCTGCGGCTGCCGGTCCAGGAGACGGTACTGCTGCAGCAGTTCGTCGACCCGCTGCCGGGCCTGCGTACGCGGCAGGTCCTGGATGGCGGCGAGGAATTCCAGGTTCTCGCGCACCGAAAGGTCTTCATACAACGAGAAGCGCTGGGTCATGTAGCCGATGCGCCGGCGCAGTGCCTCGGCCTGCTCCGGCACGGCCAGGCCGAGCACCTCGATCTGGCCGGCACTCGGTTCCAGCAGGCCGCACAGCATGCGGATGGTGGTCGACTTGCCCGACCCGTTCGGGCCCAGGAAGCCATAGACCTGGCCACGCGGCACGGTCAGGTCGACATTGTCCACGGCCAGCAGATCGCCGAAGCGGCGGGTCAGGCCCTGGGCATGCACCGCGATGTCGTTGCCGGTGTTCAGAAGCTCACCTGCACCGGCATTCCCGCCGGCAGCTTCTGCATGTCGGAGGGAGCGTCCACTTCGATCTCGGCGAGGTAGCTCAGGCGCGCGACGTCGTCACCGGTCAGTGCGTAGTACGGAGTAAATGAAGGCTCGCTGCGGATCGAGCGCACATGCCCCTTCAACGCAGCGCCTTGCCCTTCCAGATGCACCTGCGCGACCTGCCCGACCTTGACCTGCAACCGCAATGGCTGCGGCAGGTACACGCGCGCATAGGGGCGCTCGCCGACCAGCATCACCGCCAGCGGCGCGCCGACCGGCGCCTGGTCGCCCTGCCGGTAAGGCAAGGCATCGACCACGCCGTCGCGCGGCGCACGCAATTGCAGCTTCTGCAGGTTCACGGCCTGCACTGCCTGTTGCGCCTGCGCGGCATCGGCGGCGGCCTGGCCCTGGGCGATATCCTGCACACGGCTGCCGTGCACCCGCTCCAGCCAGGCCTGCTCGGCAGCACGCACGCTGGCCTCGGCATTGCCGGCGGCGGCACGTGCACGATCCAGCTCAGCGGCGGCAATCAAGCGCTGCTGTGCCAACGGCTGGACCCGCCGGTAATAGGCACTTGCTTCGGCAGCCTGGGCGCGCAGCGCGGCCAGTTGCGCCTGGGCCTGCGCGATCTGCTCCTGGCGTGGGCCGATCTTCAGTTCTTCCAGCTGCGCCTGCGCACGCGCTGTATCAGCCTGCGCTGCGGCGAACTGCGCGTCGCCGCGGGCCGGGTCGAGCTGCATCAGCACGGCGCCGGCCTTGACCTGCTGTCCCTCGCGCACCTCCACCGTGGCGATCACTTCGGCCGCCGGCGCCGGCACCGTGATCCGGTCCCACTCCAGCGTGCCCAGTGCAGTCGGTGTTGACTGCACACACCCGGCCAGCAGGCCGATGCCCGCCAGTCCGATTCCTCGCATCCCGTTGCCGATGCCCATGCCATCCCCTCCTGCGACGGCGACACGGTGCCATGTGCCCCGTGCACCCTCAATGATTCCGATCAGCCCTGGCGGTTTTTTCGCCACGCGCCGGCACGCCTTTTGCTGCAAGGCTCCGCACCACCTATCCACAGGTTGATTCGGCATCATTCCACAACCGTTGTGGAAATCCGCCAGCGCCCGGCTTTGTTGCTCACCCGGCAACGAAACCTGCACTGTCGTCACGATGAATGCCCCCGTGCAGGCCCCCGCGGCAGTGCTGCCGAAGCGACGAGCGACCATGACGTTTTTTTCACCAGGACCTCATGGGCCTTGTGGCACAAGCATTGCGAAGGTCTATCCACAGGTTTTCGCGCCCCCCGTCCACACCGGGTGTGGAAAACGCTGTATCGACCGTCTGCTGGCCGTGTGCCCCGCACGCGCGCTACCCTTGTCTCCCCTGAATACACTGCGGTGGAAGGCGTCCGCCCCACCCGAAGCAATGAAAAGCATCGAGCATCGAGACTTCACCCTGTCGCCGGAAGACAACGAACGGCTGGCCAACCTGTGTGGCCCGTTCGACGGGCACCTGCGGCAGATCGAACTGAAACTCGGCGTGGAAATCGCCAACCGTGGCTTCGTGTTCCGCATCAGCGGGCCGAACGAAGCCATCGTCGAGGCGCAGAAGCTGGTTGAAGCGCTGTACGCCGAAGCCGGCGAAACCACCTTCGACAACCACGCCATCCACCTGCGCCTGGCGCAGGCCAATGTCGAGCAGATCGCCGAACGCTCCTACGAAGCGCAGGAGGTGGCGATCAAGGTCAAGCGCGGCACGGTACGCGGGCGCGGTGCCAACCAGGCCCGCTACCTGCACCAGATCGCAACCCACGACATCAACTTCGGCATCGGGCCGGCCGGCACCGGCAAGACCTTCCTGGCCGTGGCCAGCGCGGTCGAAGCGCTGAACGAATCGCGGGTGCAGCGGCTGATCCTGGTCCGCCCCGCGGTGGAAGCCGGCGAGAAGCTGGGCTTCCTGCCCGGCGACCTGAGCCAGAAGGTCGATCCCTATCTGCGACCGCTGTACGACGCCCTGTACGAGATGATGGGCGTGGAAAAGGTGGTCAAGCTGCTGGAAAGGAACGTCATCGAGATCGCGCCGCTGGCCTATATGCGCGGCCGCACGCTCAACGATGCGTTCGTGATCCTGGACGAAGCACAGAACACCACCATCGAGCAGATGAAGATGTTCCTGACCCGCCTCGGCTACGGCTCCACCGCGGTGGTCACCGGTGACCTGACCCAGACCGACCTGCCCAAGCACGTGAAGTCGGGCCTGCGCGATGCCATCGATGTGCTGCGCGACGTGGAGGGTGTCAGCTTCACCTTCTTCGAATCCCGCGACGTGGTCCGCCACCCGCTGGTGGCGCGCATCGTCAGCGCCTACGACCGCCGCGACCTGCATCAGATCCAACCTGGAGCAACTCCATGACCCGTGGTCCCGTGCGACTGGACGTCGCCGTCAGTTACGCCCTGCCGCGTGCCGGCCTGCCGGCGGCAGTGAGCTTCCGCAGGTGGGTGGCTGCCGCGCTGAAGGGCCGCATCCGCGAGGCCGACCTGGCCATCCGCGTGGTCGACGCCAAGGAAGGCCAGTCGTTGAACCGCCACTACCGTGGCAAGGACTACGCCACCAACGTGCTCAGCTTCCCGGCCGAAGTGCCCGAAGGCCTGCCCAAGGGCGTCAAGTTCCCGCTGCTCGGCGATCTGGTGATCTGTGCACCGGTCGTAGCGCGGGAGGCCGACGAACAGGGCAAGGCGCTCAACGCCCACTACGCGCACCTGACCGTGCACGGCGTGCTGCACCTGCTCGGCTGGGACCACGAGGACGACAAGGAAGCCGAAGCGATGGAACAGCTGGAACGGGAGATCCTGGCCGAGCTGGGCATCGACGACCCCTACGCGGGCGAGCGCTGACACCGGGCCCTGTTCCGAGCCCACGCACTCACGGAAGAGGAGCGCAGCATGACCCTGCCCGCACTTGTGCTTGCCGCGCTACTGCAGTCCGGGGCAGGCCTGATGCCCGATCCTGACCGTCCCTCACCGTTCCCCGCCAGCGACAGCGAGGCCGACATCGCCGCAAAGATCGCCGAATTACGGGCGTTCTTCGGCAGCAGCGAGCGCGACACCCGCAACATCGTCGCCACTGCCCAGCAACGGGCACTGATCGAGCGCCTGGAAGCGCGGCACGCGGCACGTCTGGCCGGCATCTGGGTGGACAATGCGAGGGGCTGGAACGTTGTCGTGCGACTGACAGGCGCCGCACCCGAGGCCGATGAGACACATCCAGGGGCGGATGGCCCGCAACGTGTGCGCTACATCACCGGCGCCGCGATGACCGAAGCGGAGATGACGCGCCGCCTGCACGCACAGCAGGACTGGCTGCGGGCCCAGCTGCCCGACCTGTTCGGCCATGGCCTGGATGTCAAGACCGGGGAGCTGGAGGTGGAGCTGCGGGATACCCCAGCCAACCGCGCGACGGCGGCGGCCGTGCGTGACCACCTGCAGGCGCGACTGGGCTACCCGGTCAGGCTGCGCTGGTACCCAGCGGCCACGCGCTGGAGTCCGCCCTGACTGCGCCACGGCTGGAGTGCCAGCCATGCGCTGAGCTACTGTTCAACACCGGCCAGGACGCGGAAGGAAAAAGGATGAACCCAGGGAACAGCTTCACGACGTTTGCGATGGCCGCCGGCCTGCTCGCGGGCCTGCTGGTGCTGGGCGCTCACACCGTGCGCCGCATCAGCGCCCGCGCCCCCGGCGGCAGGCACTGGCTGCTGCGCAGCCTGGCCCTGCTGTCGCCCGTGTGCCTGCTGGCCGGGCTGGCGATCGGCATGTTCGGCCCGCACTTCACAGGTAGAGCGGAACCCGCCCACCTGCCGGGGCTGTGGGAAACGTCGATGGTGCTGATACTGGTCGGTGCCTTGACCTTGCCAGTGCTGTGGCGAACGCTGCTGCAGCAGCGGTTTGGCAGGCCGGTCAATGCACTGCCGTTCTTCCACGCCAGCCGCACCTCGCTGCTGGTGCTGTTCGTGCTGGCCGTGATGTACATGAAAGTGGCCAGGACAACCGCGGCGGAACTGATGCCCTGGCTGACCAGCCCGGGCCTGTGGCCGGCGGTGGTGCGCATCGCGGGGCAATCGATGCAGGTCGCCATGCTTGCGGTCGTGCTGACTCTCTCACTGATGGTCGTACGGCGGGCGATGACCGGTTTCCTGCGCCTTCTCAGCGGGCTGTTCCGGCGCTCGCCGGGGCTATGATGGCGGCCCCTCGCCTGCGGAAACCGACCGTGTCACTGCGCTGCTGTCTGCCCCTGCTCTGTGCCCTCGCCGCTCCCTCCGCCTTCGCCACCCGCCTGGACCTGCCGGCCCTGATCGAATGCCGCCAGGGCGTGGCCGAGCAGGCCGCGCTGGCGCCGCTGCTGGCCGATCCGCTGAAGGCCGTGGCCCAGGGCCTGCAGCCGCTGCCGCAGGGCAACCAGTTCATGAGCGAGTTCCGGCTGGCCAGCCCGATCACCGTCTTCGGCCAACAGACCGATCGGGTGGCGGTGGCCGGCGCCAGCGTCATGGCCGTCCTCGACCAGGCCGACCCACGCCCGCTGGCCAAACGGCTGGAATTGGAGACCGGCTACGACCAGGACGGCAAGTTCATGGCCGGCCGCGAGCTGGTCAGCCGCGACGTGACCGACCCGAAGACCGGCGAGGCCCAGATCGAGTCGATCATCCTCAGCGTCTCCACCGTGGCCTCCCACCCGGGCAAGACCCTGGCCGGCTGCACCTACAGCCTGGACCTGCCCGAAGAGGCGCCGGCCGCGGCCGCCCCAGCCCCGGCCACCGGCAGTCACTGACAGGCCATCACATCCTGCTAGACTTGGGTCAACGCCCGGCCTGCCGGGTGCCTTTTTTCCAGAGATGTCAGAAGACGACAGTAGTAGCTCCCCTGCGGAGCACAGTGAAAAGAAGCGCGGCTGGCTTGAACGCCTGACCTCCGCCTTCTCCGGCGAACCCCATACCCGCGACGAGCTGGTCGCTGTCCTGCACACCGCGCAGGAAGAGGGTCTGATCGCCGCCGATACCCTGAAGATGATGGAAGGGGCCATTTCGGTGGCCGAGCTGACCGTGGGCGACGTGATGATCTCGCGCTCGCAGATGGTCTCGCTGCCGGTTGAAGCGCCCTTCCTGGAACTGATGAAGCAGGTGGTCGAATCCGGCCATTCACGCTTCCCGGTGCACGGCGAGAACAAGGACGACATCCTTGGCATCCTGCTGGCCAAGGACCTGCTGCGCGGCGTGGTCGCCGACAACGGTCCGGCCAACGTGCGCGAGCTGCTGCGCCCGGCGGTCCTGATCCCGGAAGCGAAGAAGCTCAACGTGCTGCTGAAGGAGTTCCGCCTGTCGCGCAACCACATGGCCATCGTGGTGGACGAGTACGGCGGTGTCGCCGGCCTGGTCACCATCGAGGACGTGCTGGAACAGATCGTCGGCGAGATCGACGATGAGCATGACGAGGCCGAGGATCCCTCGGCGCAGATCGCGATCCAGTCCGACGGCCAGTACGTGGTCGACGCGCTGACCCCGATCGGCGACTTCAACGAGCGTTTCGGCGCGACGTTCTCCGACGAGGACTACGACACCATCGGTGGCCTGGTCACCGAGGCCGTGGGCCACCTGCCGGAAGTCGGTGACGAGCTGGCGCTGGACCGCTTCATGTTCCGCGTGGCCCGCGCCGATGCGCGCCGGGTACAGGCCTTCCACGTGACCGTGCTGCCGCCGGACGCGCAGGACGACGCTTGAAGCGCCGCGGCCTGATCCTCATGGTGTGGCTGGCACTCTACGTGCTGGCCATGGCCCTGCCGCTGGCCGCCTTCGCGCAGCCGGCGCCGGCCACACCTGCCGTGCCCGCGGCCAGCGCTGAAGCCCCTGCTCCGCGCATCGGCGTGGTGACCATGCAGCCGGGCACGGTGTTCTTCGAACGCTTCGGCCATGACGCCATCGTGGTGGTCGATCCGCTCAGCGGTGAAGCGACCTCGTACAACTTCGGCTACTTCGATCCGTCCGAGGACGATTTCATCAGCCGCTTCGCGCGCGGCGACATGATGTACTACCTGGTGGCGCTGCCGCTGCAGCAGGACCTGTCGTACTACGACGAGACCGGCCGTGGCGCCAGCGTGCAATGGCTGGACCTGCGCCCGGACCAGGCGCGCTCGCTGGCCGCCGGCCTGGCCGAGCGGGCCAAGCCGGAAAACGCGCGTTACCACTACGATTACTACACCGCCAACTGCGCCACGATGGTGCGCGACACGCTGGACAAGGCGCTCGGCGGCGGCCTGCAGTCGCAGCTGTCGGGGCGCTCGCGTGGCAACACCTATCGCAGTGAATCGGTCCGTCTGGCCTCGCCGGCACCATGGATGTGGCTGGGCTTCGATGTAGGCCTCGGACCGTTCGCCGACCAGCCGCTGTCGCGCTGGCAGGAAGCGTTCGTTCCGATGCGCCTGGCCGATGCCCTGCGCCAGGCACGCAACAGCGATGGCCGGCCGCTGGTGCAGTCCGAACAGGAACTGTTGCCGCACCGTATCGATCCGGAGCCGAAGGAGTTCGCACGCCGCTGGTGGCCGTGGCTGCTATGTGGCCTGGTGATCGCCGCTGGCGTGCTGGCGCTGCGCAACCGCCCGCGCCTGCTGGCCGGGCTGGCCCTGCCGTTCTGGCTGCTGTGCGCCCTGTTCGGTGGCGTGCTGGTGTTCCTGTGGGGCTTCAGCATCCACTACGCCGCATGGGCCAACCGCAACCTGCTGCTGCTTTCGCCACTGGCCGTGCTGCTGCTGCCGGGCGCGATCGCACTGCTGCGCCGGCGCGTGCCGGGACGCATGTTCAGGATCGTGCTGTGGCTGCTGGCGGTACAGGCGGTGGCCGCGCTGGTGCTGCACTGGCTGAGCCTGCAGGCGCAGTACAACGTGCAGTGGATCGTGCTGCTGCTGCCGGTGCACGTGGCACTGGCGTGGGTGCTGGCGCGTCGTCCTCACTTGTCCGAAACACGGCCCTGACGCACGATGGCGGGCATGTCATTGCCCGCCTCCGCTTCCGCTTCCGCCCCCGCTTCGGCCAACCCTACCTGCGTCATCAACTGCGTCCACTACGATGACGAGGGCAAGCGCCACGACATCAGCCTGGATGCCATCAGCGATGTCATTGCCAGCGGCAACGGCTTCGTCTGGGTCGGCCTGTACGACCCCAACGAAGACGTGCTGCTGAAACTGCAGGAAGAATTCTGCCTGCACGACCTGGCCATCGAGGATGCGCGCAATGCGCACCAACGGCCCAAGGTCGAGACCTATGGCAACTCGTTGTTCGTGGTGGTGACCACCGCCCAGATGGTCGACGAACGCATCCAGTATGGCGAAACCCATGCCTTCCTCGGCCCGCGCTTCCTGGTGACGGTCCGCCACGGCGCCTCGCTGTCCTACGCGCCGGTGCGCGCACGCGTCGAGCGCGAGCCGCAGCTGCTGAAGATGGGCCCGTCGTACTGCCTGTACGCGGTGACCGACTTCGTGGTCGACAACTACCTGCCGATCGTGCACCGCTTCCGCGACACCCTGGACCTGCTGGAAAAGGACATCTTCGCCGACACCTACAAGCGCAGCACGGTGGTGCGGCTGTACGAGCTCAAGCGCGAATTGAACAAGATGCGGATGGCGGTGGCGCCGTTGCAGGACGTGCTGGCGCAGCTGCGCCGCTACCAGGGCGAACTGATCCCCGACGAAGTGAAGCTGTACGTGCGTGACGTGCATGACCATGCGGTGCGCATCAGCGATGTGATCGACACCCTGCGCGAGATGCTGGGCACCGCGCTGAGCGTGAACCTTTCGCTGGTGACACTGGCGCAGGGCGAGACGGTCAAGCGGCTGGGCGCCTGGGCTGCCCTGCTCGCCGCGCCGACGCTGATCACCAGCTGGTACGGCATGAACTTCAGTCACATGCCGGAGCTGAGCGAACCCTGGTCGTACCCGCTGATGATCGTTGGCGTGGGCGGTGTGTGCGTCGGGCTGTACCGGTTGTTCAAGCGCGCGAAGTGGTTGTAGCGCGTATCGACCAACGGTCGATACCCACCATGCACGGGGGGGCGTCGATACCCTGCAATCCGGTAGGCCACGACCGTTGGTCGTGGCGCATGGCCCGCTTCTGGTAGTGCCGGCCGCTGGCCGGCAACCCGGCAATGCCGGCCGGCGGCCGGCGGCCAACGGCCGGCACTACCGTTCGGGATCAAGCCACGTAGACGGTCTTGATGTTCATGAACTCATGGATGCCATGGTCAGCCAGCTCCCGACCAAAGCCTGACTGCTTGCTGCCGCCGAACGGCAGCCGCGCGTCGCTCTTGACGATGGCGTTGACGAACGCCGCACCGCATTCCATGCGCTGCGCGAAGCGCTCGCCGCGTACCGGATCGCCGGTCCACACGCTGCCGCCCAAGCCGAAGCGGGTGTCGTTGGCCACGCGCAGTGCCTCGGCCTCATCCTTGACCCGGATCACTGCGGCCACCGGCCCGAACAGCTCCTCGTCATACGCCGGCATGCCCGGGCCGACCTGGTCGAGCACCGTGGCCGGATAGCCGGCATGGGTGCCGGCAATCGGCTCACCACCGATCAGCACCCGCGCGCCCTTGGACACGCTGGCCTGCACCTGCTTGTGCAGTTCGTCACGCAGGTCGGCGCGAGCCATCGGCGCCAGCGTGGTACCGCGCTCATCGGGATCGCCGTACTGGCGCTCGCCCGCCGCCTGTACAAAGCGACGGGTGAATTCATCGGCCACCGCCTCGACCACGATGAAGCGCTTGGCCGCGATGCAGGTCTGCCCGCTGTTGTCGAAGCGCGACTTCACTGCCGCGGCCACGGTCTTGTCGAGGTCGGCATCGTCGAGCACCACGAAGGCATCGCTGCCACCCAGCTCCATCACCGACTTCTTCAGCTGGCTGCCGGCATTGGAGGCGATCGAGCGCCCTGCCCGCTCGCTGCCGGTCAGCGTCACCGCCTTCACCCGTGCGTCGCGCAGCACGTCGGCGGCCTGGTCGTTGTCGATGTGCAGCACGTCGAACACGCCATCAGGCAGGCCGCCGTCACGGCACACCGCCAGGATCAGGTCGGCGCACTGCGGCACGTTGCTGGCGTGCTTGAGCAGGGCGACGTTGCCAGCCATGAACGCCGGGGCGAGGAAACGGAACACCTGCCAGATCGGGAAATTCCACGGCATCACCGCGAACACGCAGCCGATCGGCTCGTAGCGCACGTAGCTGCGCTGGGCTTCGGTATCGATCAGCTGCGGCTTGAGATAGTCGGCCGCGTGATCGGCATAGTACTCGCAGGCGGCAGCGCACTTGTCGACCTCGGCCAGCGCCTCGGCCTTGAGCTTGCCCATCTCGTGGGTCATCGCCTGCTGCAGGTCGTCGCGCCGCGTACGCAGCTGCGCGGCGATCTGGCGAAGGATGGCGCCGCGGTCCTGCAGCGAGCGATCTGCCCAGCCCGGAAATGCATCGGCAGCGGCCTGCAGGCGCTGCTCGATGTCGGCTGCGCCCATCAGTTCATGGCGGTAGGTCACCTGTCCGGTGGCCGGGTCGACGATCTCGACGGTCATGGGGGATCTCCATCTGGAAGACCCCCATTGTGCGCCGCCGGCTGTGAGCCGGGTGTTGCCGGCGTTGTCGGCAGACCGTGTGCTCAGCCGTTGTCCTGCCGCGCCAGCTGCAGGTCGCGCTGGCGCCGCTTCTCGGCGCGGGCGTTGATGTACCAGCCGATCACCGCGGCGATCGACACCGCCGACACCAGCAGCGTGGCCAACGCGTTGATCTTCGGGCTGATGCCCATGCGCACCGAGGCGAACACCTTCATCGGCAGCGTGGTCGAGCCCGGCGTGGCGACAAAGCTGGCCACCACCACGTCATCCAGCGACAGGGTGAAAGCCAGCAGCCAGCCCGCCACCAGCGCCGGCGCGATGATCGGCAGGGTGATACGGCCGAACACGGTCAGCCGGCTCGCACCCAGGTCCATCGCCGCTTCTTCCAGCGACAGATCCATCTCCTGCAGCCGCGAGGACACCACCACGGTGACGAAGCACAGGGTGAAGGTGACGTGGGCGATCCAGATGGTGGCCAGGCCGCGTGCCGGGAAGCCGGGAATCGCGCCCATCGAGGCCAGCAGCGCCATCAGCGAGAAGCCCAGGATCACATCCGGCATCACCAGCGGCGCGGTGACCAGCGCGCCGAACAGCGGCTTGCCGCGGAAGCGCTTGAAGCGGGTCATGACCATCGCTGCCAGCGTGCCCAGCACGGTGGCCGTGCAGGCAGTCCAGAACGCCACCACCAGGCTGGTCCACATCGCATCCATCAGCGCGCGGTCGGCGAACAGGTCGCTGTAGGCACGGGTGGAGAACCCGGCCCAGACCATCGCCAGCCGCGAGCTGTTGAACGAATAGAACATCAACAGCAGGATCGGCAGGTACAGGAAGGCGAAGCCGAGCAGCAGCACGCCCAGCCCCAGGCCCTTTGCGCTACGCGGGCTCATGCCTGCTTCCCTTCCAGCAGGCGCTGCTGGGAACGGTTGAACAGCAGGATCGGCACCAGCAGCAACAGGATCATCGCCACCGCCATCGCCGAGGCGCCCGGCCAGTTGCGGTTGTTGAAGAACTCGTTCCACAGCTGGCGGCCCACCATCAGCGTCTCCGAGCCACCCAACATTTCCGGGATCACGAATTCACCGATCGCCGGAATCATCACCAGCATGCAGCCGGCGATGATGCCCGCTTTGGACAACGGCAGGGTGATGCGCAGGAACGCCTGCCACGGCTTGGCACCGAGGTCGTAGGCCGCCTCCAGCAGGCGGTGGTCATGTTTGACCAGATTGGCGTACAGCGGCAGCACCATGAACGGCAGATAGCAGTAGACGATGCCGATGTAGGCGGCGGTCGGGGTGTCGATCAGCTGCAGTTTCGGCAGGCCCATCGACGTCATCAGCGTCTGCAGGCCGGTGAACTGCAGGAACTGGTCGAGCAGGCCGTTGCGGTCCAGGATCGCCTTCCATGCATACACGCGGATCAGGAATGAGGTCCACGACGGCAGCACCACCAGCATCATCGCCACGTTGCGAGCGGCGGGCGACAGGCGCGCGATGGCATAGGCCATCGGATAGCCGATCAGCAGCGTCAGGAAGGTCGAGATCGCCGCGATCCTGATCGAGCTCAGGAAGGCCTGGGCATAGATCGAATCGCGGAACAGCGCCAGGTAGTTTTCCAGGTTCAGCTTCAGCGAGAAACCGCCGTCGGCGTACTGCAACAGCCAGGTGTACGGCGGCGAGCCGACCCGGCTGAGCGAGAAGCTGATCATCAGCACGATCAGGAACGGCACTGCGAAGAACAGCAGCAGCCACAGGTACGGAATGCCGATCACCGTGGCACGCAGCCCCGGCAGCCAGCGCTTCAGGCCGGCGGTGCTCATGAGGTGAGCACCACGCCGTCGTTGTCGCGCCAGTGCACCCACACCTCGTCGCCCCAGGTGAGG
Organism: Stenotrophomonas sp. YJH_SMC_54; assembly: GCF_059368435.1. Taxonomy (NCBI): domain Bacteria; kingdom Pseudomonadati; phylum Pseudomonadota; class Gammaproteobacteria; order Lysobacterales; family Lysobacteraceae; genus Stenotrophomonas; species Stenotrophomonas sp. YJH_SMC_54. The sequence continues at coordinate 103,763 of NZ_JCAFRS010000006.1, forward strand.
CCATCACTGGCCCAGCGCTGCGAATTGGCGAAGTTGGCCAGTACCTTGGCGCCGCTGGGCAGGCGCACGTGGTAGACCGAATGGCTGCCGAAGTAGGCGATGTCCTCGATCACGCCCTGGGCCTTGTTGGTGTGCCCTTCCGGTTCGTCCTTGCCGATCATCACCTTCTCCGGGCGCAGCGCGAACGCGACCGGCTGCCCTTCATAACCGGTGATGCCATGGGCGATGTAGATCGGCGCCGGGAACAGCGGCGAGCGTACGGTCACGTACTCCGGCAGGTCCTCGTCGATCACCCCGTCGAACAGGTTGACCGAACCGATGAACTCGGCGACGAAGCGGTTGGCCGGCTGCTCGTAGACCTCGTCCGGCTTGCCGACCTGCTGGATCCAGCCGGCATCCATCACCGCGATGCGGGTGGCCATGGTCATCGCTTCTTCCTGGTCGTGGGTGACCATCACGCAGGTCACGCCCGACGATTCGATGATGCTGACCAGTTCCAGCTGCATCTGCGAGCGCAGCTTCTTGTCCAGCGCGCCCATCGGCTCGTCCAGCAGCAGCAGCTTCGGCCCCTTGGCCAGCGACCGCGCCAGCGCCACGCGCTGCTGCTGGCCGCCGGACAGCTGGTGTGGCTTGCGCTTGCCCAGGTGGCCCATCTGCACCAGGTCGAGCATCTCGCCCACGCGCTTGCCGATCGCATCCTTGCCCAGGCCATCCTGCTTCAGGCCGAAGGCAATGTTCTGCTCGACCGTCATGTGCGGGAACAGCGCATAGGACTGGAACATCATGTTGACCGGCCGCTGGTACGGCGGCAGCGCGTCCAGGCGCTGGCCATCGAGGGTGATGCTGCCCTTGGTGGGCGTCTCGAAGCCGCCCAGGCAGCGCAGCAGGGTCGATTTGCCACTGCCGGAGCCACCGAGCAGGGCAAAGATCTCGCCCTTGCGCACGTCCAGGTTGACGTCGTCGACGGCGACGAAACCGTCGAATTCCTTGCGCAGGTCACGAATGGAGAGATAGCCGGGCGCACCGGTCGTGTCGACGACGGTGGCTACCGGCTGGGCTTCAACGGGCATGGGGGCTCCGGGAGCGGGCGGTGGACAGCGGCCGCCATTCTAACGGCCGGGGGGCCCAGGGGATATGACGGCGGCAGGCGGAAGCGGCCGCTGGCCGGCTCCGGGGGCCCCAGGAGTGTCGGTTTTCCCCCGCCATGGTGGCCTGCCCGCGCAGAGGCCCGGGCTCCCCGGGACGACCCTGCGGTCGTCCCGGCCAGACACCACAGGCGACGCCTCGATCTGCAACGTTTTTCAGAACCGGATCTGTTGAAGGCCCGGGGCATTCCCCGCGCAATGGCCCTGATCAAGGCCTTGCATGGACCCACCCTGGTGACTTCCCCGGACAGCCCCTCCCCTTTCCCGCCCCGCCTGCCGGGCTCCCTGCCTGCAAGGCTGCCGCTGGTCATCATCGGCGCCGGCCAGGCCGGGCTGTCGCTCAGCGCGCTCCTGCAGGAAGCCGGCGTCGAGCATCGCGTGCTGGAGGCCGAAACCGTAGGCGCCAGCTGGCAGCGGCGCTGGGAGTCGTTCCAGACCAACACCGCCAACGCGACGATGGCCCTGCATGGTCATGCCTATGCCGGCGATGACCCGGATGGCTTCATGGGCGCCCCGGAGGTGATCCGGCACCTCCGCGACTATGCCCACGAGCGTTCCCTGCCGATCAACGAGGGATGCGGGGTGCATCGGGTTGGGCCTGGGCCCGGTGGCTACGCCATCCACAGCAGCCAGGGGCTGATCCATGCCCGCTCGGTGGTGGTCGCCACCGGTGAATACCGCCGCGCACGGATGCCCCGGGTCCCGTTCGCGCCCGCGCCAGGCCTGACCGTGCTGCACTCGGGCGACTACCGCAGTGCCCGTCAGCTACCCGATGGCGCCGTGCTGGTCATCGGGGGTGGGCAGTCCGGCGCGCAGATCGCCCAGGACCTGCGCGACAGCGGTCGCAGCGTGCACTGGTCACTGGCCCAGCGGCATTCGCATACCCGCCGGCTGCGCGGCAAGGACTCGATGACCTGGTGGGACATGGCCGGGCGCATCCATCAACATGTGAGTGAAGCGGCGGGCGTACTTGCCGGGGAACCGGATGCACTGCGCAAGGCCCGCACCGCGGAGTTCCCGCTTATTTCCGGCAAGGGAAACGGTGGCCTGGGCAGCTCGATCAGCCTGCTGGCGATGCACCGCGCGGGCATCAGGCTGCTGGGCCGGTTGCAGGGCTTCGATGGAAACGTCGCCCGCTTCGCCGATGTGCGCCCGCAGCTGCGTACCGCGATCGAGGCCACGCAGGCCGAGTACGCCTATCTTGATTCGCTGGCCAGCGCGTACTACGCCACGCGTCCCGAGCCACGCACCGACGATGCCCGCCACATTCCGGAGGAGGTCTATCTGCACTGGGAGCCGGACGCCGCCCCGCGTGAACTGGATCTGCAGGCGGAAGGCATCCGCTCGGTGGTGCTGGCCACCGGCTTCGTCGCCGAATGGCCCTGGCTCGACGTACCGGGCGCGCTGGATGCACATGGCTACCCGCTCGGCGACTTCGGTGTTTCACCGCAACCGGGGCTGTTCTTCATCGGCATGCACAACCTGCAGCGGATGAGTTCATCGTTCCTGTGCAACGGCGGTCGCGATGCACGCGACCTGCTGCCTGCCATCCTGCGGCACCTGGGCCGAAGCGGGAGTACCGGCATCGACCCAGGGTAAGGCAGCCGCCGGGCATGACCCGGCGGCACCAGGCCGGCTCAACGGCCGGTCTTCACCTCGGTCCACAGCCGGGTGTAGAGCTTGTCGGTCTCCGGCGTGTTGATCGAATACGTGAACATCTTCGCGGCCACGTCGGCCGGCGGGTAGATGGTCGGGTCGGTACGGATCGCCTCATCCACCAGCGGGGTCGCGGTCGGCACCGGGTTGGCGTAGTGGATGAAGTTGGTGTTGGCCGCGGCAACCTTCGGCTGCAGCAGGTAATTGATGAAGGCGTAAGCGGCCTCCGGATGCTTGGCGTCCTTCGGGATCGCCAGCATGTCGAACCACTGCGGGGCGCCTTCCTTCGGGATCGAATAGGCCACGTGCACGCCATTGCTGGCTTCCTCGGCGCGGTCGCGGGCCTGGATGATGTCACCCGACCAGCCGACCACCAGGCAGGTGCCGCCATTGGCCAGCGAACCCACGTACTGCGAGGAGTGGAAATTCTGCACGTACGGTCGGATCGACTTCAGCAGGTCGGCCGCCTTCTGCAGCTCGGCCGGGTCACCGCTGTGCGGGTCCAGGCCCAGGTAATGCAGCGCGATCGGGATCATGTCGGCCGGCGTGTCCAGGATGGTCACGCCGCAGTCCTTCATCTTGCTGATGTTCTCCGGCTTGAACACCAGGTCCCAGCTGTTGGCGATGTCGGTGCTGCCACCGAAACGCTGCTTCAGCATCTCCACGTTGTAGCCGATGCCGGTGGTGCCGATCATGTACGGCACGCCGTACTGGTTGCCCGGGTCCTGGGTGGCGATGCGCTTCATCACCGCCGGATCGAGATTGGCCAGGTTCGGGATCTTGCTCTTGTCCAGCGGCAGGAACACACCGGCCTGGATCTGGCGACCGAAGAAGTTCAGGGTCGGCACCACCACGTCGTAGCCGCTGTTGCCGGCCAGCAGCTTGGTCTCGACCATCTCATCGCTGTCGAACACATCGTAGGTCACCTTGATGCCGCTCTCCTTCTCGAAGGTCGGGATGGTGTCCTCGGCGATGTAATCGCTGTAGTTGTAGACGTTCAGGACCTGGCTGTCCTGCGCGCCGCCATTGCCACCGCCACAGGCGGCGAGCATGGCGGAGGCCAGGCCGAGCGTGAGGATACGCAGCTTCATCGGGTGCTCCAGAATGCGGGAAAGGGGGGCCGGCGGGGCCGGCGACGGGTGCCAGCCTACCCCCCGGCGGCGGATTTTTCTATTCCGGATGCTCAGACGTTCAGCAGCAGGAACTCGCGCTCCCACGAGCTGATGACACGGAAAAAGGTCTCGTATTCCTTGCGCTTCACCGAGATGTAGGCCCGGCAGAAGCGCTCGCCCAGCAGGGCCTGCAGTTCGCTGCACTGCTCCAGCCCATCCAGCGCTTCGCCCAGCGAGCGCGGCAGGTTGTAGCCCAGTTCCTTGGCGCTGCCGGTCACCGGCGCATCCGGTGCCAACCGCTCGCGGATGCCCAGCAGGCCGCAGGCCAGGGTCGCCGCCATCGCCAGGTAGGGGTTGGCGTCGGAACCGGCGAAACGACTCTCCACGCGCATGTTTTCCGGCGTGTCCAGCGGCACGCGCAGGCCACAGGTGCGGTTGTCGAAGCCCCAGTGCACGTTGCTCGGCGAGACTTCGCCGAACACCAGCCGGCGGTAGGAATTCACGTTCGGCGCGAAGAACGCCATCGCCTGCGGCGCGTACTTCTGCAGGCCGCCCAGATAGTGGCCGAACACCGGGCTGAACTCGCCTTCGGCATCGGTATCGCCAGCGAACACATTGCTGCCGTCGCTCACCCGCACCAGGCTCTGGTGGATGTGCATGGCACTGCCCGGCTCGTTCTCCATCGGCTTGGCCAGGAAGGTGGCATACACGCCGTGGCGCATCGCCGCCTCGCGCATGGTGCGCTTGAACAGGAACACCTGGTCGGCCAGGTCCATCGCATCGGCATGGGTGAAGTTGACCTCCAGCTGCGCCGCACCGGATTCGTGGATCAGCGTGTCCACATCCAGCTTCATCGCATCGGCGTAGTCGTACATCAGGTCGAGGATCGGGTCGAATTCGTTGACCGCATCGATCGAGTACGACTGCCGCGCGGTTTCCGGGCGCCCGGAGCGGCCGGCCGGTGGCAGCAGCGGGAAGTCCGGGTCGGTGTTCTTCTGCACCAGGAAGAACTCAAGCTCCGGCGCCACCACCGGGCGCAGGCCCAGCTCGGCGTAGGCCGCCAGCACGCGGCGCAGTACGTTGCGTGGCGCCAGCTCGTGCGGCTCACCGTTCTTGGTGTAACAGTCGTGGATGACCTGCGCGGTGGCGTCGGCCGCCCACGGCACCATGCGCACCGTGTCCGGATCGGGACGCAGCATCATGTCCGAGTCCGACGGCGAGGTCAGCTCGTAGTAGTCATCAGGGAACTCGCCGGTGACGGTGGTGGCGAAAATGCCTTCGGGCAGCCGCGTACCGTAATCATGCGAGAACTTGTCGGCGGGAATGATCTTGCCGCGCGCGTTGCCGGTGATGTCCGGGACCAGGCATTCGACCTCGGTGATGCGCCGCTCCTTCAGCCAGCGCAGCAGGCTGCTTTCCTGCGGTGCGGGGGGCGTAGCCGTCTTGCGCGGGCGCGTTCGGGAACTCATCGGGAATCCAGTCGGTTCTGTTGGTGCTGCCGGCAAGCTTGGCCGAACGCACGGAAAATAGCGTGATAGAACGGCGAGTCCATGACACGCCACTCCGGGTGCCACTGTACGCCGAGCACGAAACGATGGTGTGGGCTGCGCGCTGCCTCGACCAGTCCATCATCGGCCCTGGCCTCGACCTGCAGCCCGTGTGCCAGTCGGTCGATGCCCTGCCTGTGAACCGAATTGACCTGTGCGCGGTCACCGCCTTGCCACTGCGCCAGCCAGCCATCCGCCGCCAGGGCGACCGCATGGGCCGGCCCGTACTGCACATCAACCGGCGCCTTCGGGTCTTCACGATGATCCGAAAGACCGGGCGCCGCGTGCACCTGCGGATGCAACGTGCCACCCAGCGCAACGTTCAGCTCCTGCAGGCCGCGGCAGATCGCCAGCACCGGCAGGTCCAGCGCCAGCGCCTCGTGCAGCAGCGCGAACGCGTTGGCGTCACGGGCCGGGTCATGCGGATTGCCCGGCCAGCTGCGACCGCCGTCGTAATGCTGCGGTTCGATGTTGCTGACCGCACCGGTCAACAGCAGGCCATCGAGCCCCTGCAGCCAGTCGCCGGCCGGCAGCGGCGGCTGCACGCTCGGCAACAGTACCGGGGTCACCTCGGCGGCCTCGACCAGCGCGCGCACGTACTTCTCGCCGGCCACCGCGAAACGGTGATGGCCGAGCACGGTGCTGTCGGTGGGCAGGCCCACCCAGGGCAGGCGGCGCATGGGAAAACTCCTTGGCGTGCCGACACGTTACCCGCCGTCCGGCGAAGGCGGCAAGTCGTCGCCGTCACACCATGGCTGTCACGCATCGGCGAAACTACTCGGGTGAATGCTGATCGTCCTCCCCCGCTCTCCTCTCCCGCACTGCGCCCGCGAGGCCTGCGGTGAGTGCCGCGTTCCCGCCCAGCTGGTATGCCGCCAGCCTGCCCGAACCACCCGCGCTGCCCCCGCTGCAGGGCGAGGTTCAGGCCGATGTGGCAGTGCTTGGTGCGGGCTACACCGGCCTGACCGCGGCCCTGGAACTGGCCTCGCGTGGCCAGCGCGTGGTGGTACTGGAGGCGCAGCGGATCGGTTGGGGCGCGTCCGGCCGCAATGGTGGCCAGGCGCTGGTCGGCTACGGCTGCGAGGTGGACGAACTGGAGCGTCAGCTGGGTCGTGATGATGCACGCCACCTGTTCGACTGGTCGCGCGACGCGGTGCAGGCGATGCGCACGCGCATCGATCGCCACCGCATCGACTGCCATTGGGTTGAAGGCCACGCCAGCGTGGCCATCCGTGAACGCCACGAGCGTGACCTGCACGCCAACTGCGAGCACCTGCAACGCCACTACGACTACCCCATGCAGTGGTGGAGCCGTGACGCTCTGCGCGCGCAGCTGGACAGCCCGCGCTACCGCGCCGCGATGTTCGACCCGCTCAGCGCACACCTGCACCCGCTGGCGTATGCACGCGGTCTGGCCGATGCAGCGCGCGCGGCAGGTGTGGTCATCCACGAGGATTCGCCCGTCGTGCGCATCCAGCGCGGGCCACGGCCGAGCCTGCACACTGCCCAGGGCAGCGTGTGCGCCACGCATCTGGTGGTGGCCGGCAATGCCTGGCTGCAGGGCCTGCTGCCCGAGCTGGAACGGCGGATCATGCCGGTGGGCACCTATATCGGTGCCAGTGAGCCACTGGGCGCCGAACGTGCCCGCGCCCTGATCGGCAACAACATGGCCGTGGCCGACACCGCCTGGGCACTGGACTACTTCCGCCTCAGCCACGACCATCGCCTGCTGTTCGGCGGCCGCGCCAGCTACTCGGCACTGCCCCCGCCCGGCCTGCGCGGGGTGATGCAGCGACGCATGCACGACGTCTTCCCGCAGCTGGCCGACGTGGTGCTGGACCAGGTCTGGGGTGGCTACGTGGACATCACCCGCAACCGCGCCCCGCACTGGGGCCGGCTGGACGGCAACCTGTACTTCGCGCAGGGATTCTCCGGCCATGGGGTGGCCGCCGCCGGACTGGCCGGCGAGGTGATCGCCGCCGCCATCGCCGGCCAGAGCGAGCGTCTGGACGTGTTCCAGCGCCTGCGGCATGCGCCCTTCCCCGGCGGCCGGCTGCTGCGCACGCCCCTGCTGGTGGCGGCGATGTCGTGGTACAAGCTGCGGGATGCGTTGTGGTAGCGGGGCCCTTCCCAGCCACATAATCGGCGCAGGAGCTGGGGAGCACGTGGATGCAGTGGTGGAAGGACGGCCTGCTGGTGAGGATACGGGTCAGCCCCGAAGGGCTGGCGCTGGCGCTGCTCTATGCCCTCGCCTGCTGGGGTGCGCGCAAGCTGTCACTGGACCAGTTCTTCCTGCCTGCCGGCGTGCGGGTGGCCGCGCTGTTGCTGTGTCCGCCCCGTCTTTGGCCCTACCTGCTGATGGGTGAATACGCCTACTTCGCGCATCTGCGCATCCCCCTGATCAGCAAATACAACCTGACCTGGGTAATTCTGGCCTCGGTGTTCCTGATGCCTGCCGTGATGCTGATCGTGCGCCTGCACCGGAAACTGCTGGCACGCACCACGATCGTCGGCGTGATCTCCATTGCGGTATGCGCCGCGACGGTCATCAGTCTGCTCAACCTGGGAATCTCGTACCTGCTCTGGGAGCCGTTGCAGAACGCGTCATTCATCACCAACGTATTGCGCTATGCGCTGGGCGACTTCACCGGCATCCTGATCCTGGCACCCCTGGCATTGCTGTGGATCCGCCGCGCCGAGGAAAAATGGACAACCGGGTCTGTCGCGGCCACGGTCGCAGCACTCGGCGCCATGCTGGTCATTGGCCTGCAGGCGACGCCGGTACCGGCCTCGATCACGGCCCCCGGCTCGCTGCAGCTGCTGTTGATCCTGCCTATTCCCGCGATCGCCCTGACCTGCCTGCTGGGATGGCGCGGTGCGGCCATCGGTGTCGCCGCCGTTAACATGATTCTTGGCCTCAGCACCCCCGCCGACCATCCGACCGCATTCGACCCGGCTACCTTCGCTACCCAGCAGGCCATGGCCATCGCCAGCATCGCCCTGCTGTTGCTGGGTGCGCGCATCACCCACTTCCAGAACCAGCACCGGCTGCGCGAGGAAGATGGCAGAGCGGCCCTGCAGCTTGCGCGGAACTCACACCTGGCCAGCGAGATGGACCTGCGTGAGCGCGCGGCCCATCTGCGCCAGCTGGGCGATGGCATGGACCTGTCGCTGAACGAAATGGTGAACTGGCTGCATGCGCAGGGTCATCACGCCGTGGCCGACAGCCTGCGGCATACCTCGGAGGTGCATTCGCGCCTGTTCCGGGCCCAGGCCAGCATGATCTATCCCGCCGCCCTGGAACAGCTGGGCCTGTACGTGGCGTTGCAGGCTGGCGGGGTGCGCGAGGCATGGAATGCTACGCATCGCATCGGCCAGCCGAGGTTGAAGGGTGACCCCTGCGCACTCGGGGTCGGCCTGCAGCTTGCTGCCTATCGACTCGTGGTCGATGCGGTCTCGCTTCTATTGAAGTGCGAGTGTGGACAGATCTCGGTCAGTATCCGCTGCGGAAGCTCCACCCGGAAGCGTGGTGCCTTCATCTGCGTGGCTCTTCTGGACCGCCACGCATCACTGGGAAGCCGTGCAAAGGCGCTGGCAAACGAGCAGCTGCTGGGCCGAGTGCTCGCACACGCTGGCCACATGGACCTGAGTGGCAACAGGCTCAGGATGGTGTTGACCGAAGCACGGGACGCTCCCCGCCAGGCAGGCGCTGCTGAAGCCTTGAGGGAAAGCACACGCTCCATGGACGCTGGCGCCCCCCGGGCCGCGATCTGACTATCCCGGTGAAAGGAGCTGCAGATCATTGCGCGAAAGTGATCTTTGGTCGGCGCCGAACCCACCCCGTCAGGATCTGGCGCCGGCGTGCAATTGCGCCCCCCTGCTTCCATCGATACTGTCATCCAATGGCGCGTCATGGCGCGTTCAAGCAACCCGCACGGCCGCTGCCATGTCACGAGCAAGGGAGGCTCGGGTTTGGACCGATTCAAGAAGGCAGTTGAACTGAGCTTCCGTATCCGGCCAGCCGGCATCGCACTCGCGGCCGTCTATGCGCTGAGCTGCCTCGGCTCGCGTCAGTTTTCGCTGGATCAGTTCTTCCTGCCGGCGGGCATCCGCGCAGCGGCACTGCTGATCGTCCCGACCCGCCTGTGGCCCTACCTGCTGCTGGGCGAGTACGCGTACTTTGCAACGCTGCGCATCCCCATGATCGACACCTACGGCCTGGATTGGGTCATCCTGGCTTCGACGCTGCTGATGCCGATGGCGATGCTGGTGGTCTACCTGCATCGGATGAGAATACCGTCCGAAGCAGCCACCGGTCTGTGGCTGCTGTCGCTGTCGTTCTGCACAGCGTTGTTCGTGCCGGGTCTCAACCTGGGCATTTCATATGTCCTATGGTCCAACCCACCGCCCAGCAACCTGCTGGACGCGGTCGACCGGACGATCTTTGGCCACTTCGCCGCCATCATCACCCTGGTACCGTTGGCATTCCTCTGGTCGCGGCGGCAGGCCGACCCCGGTTGGACAGACCGTTTCGTCGCCCCTACCGCCTCGGCGATCCTGGTGATGCTGGTGCTGGGCCTGTGCATGCAATTGACACGCGCCGACGCCCACACGACGCGGACACACATGGTGCTGCTGGCCGCCCTTCCCGCCATCGCCCTGACCTTCATGCACGGGTGGCGCGGCGCAGCCATCGCGATTCCGTTGTTGAACCTCCCCCTGCACGGCGCAACGCCCAGCACTGGCCTGCCTTCCTCGTTCGACCTGGGCACGTTCGCCACCCAACAGAACATGGCGGTGATGAGTGTCGCACTGCTGGCACTCGGTTCCAGCATCAGCTATCACCATCAGCGCGCCCGGTCCCGCGGCCTGGCCGAGGCAACCACGCTGCGCCTGGCACGCGGCTCACTTCAGACCAGCGAGCGTGAGCTGCGTGAACGGGCCGTCCACCTGAAGCACCTGGGCGAGGGCATGGACAATTCGCTCAGCGAGATGGTCAGCTGGCTGAAGTCCCAAGGCCACCATGCGGTCGCAAACAGCCTGCAGCACGCGTCGTCGGTACATTCACGGCTGTTTCGCGAACAGGCCAGCCTGGTCTATCCCACCGGACTGGAGCAGGTCGGGCTCTACATCGCGCTGCAAGCCGGCGTTGCATGCGAAATCTGGAACAACACGCATCGCGTCATTCCACCCAGGCTGGCGGGCAATCCCTGCCTGCTGACCGTGGATCTGCAACTGGCCATCTATCGCTCGCTGATCGAGGCGGTTTCACTTCTGCTGGAACTGGAAACCGGGCAGGTCTGCGTGCGCGCCCGAAGCGGTCGGGCAGGCAAGCATCGCGGCATTGTTGCCGTGGTGAGCCTGCTCGACCGTGGTTGCCCGCTTTCCACGCGTACCACCCAACAGGCCGTCGAGCGCCTGGCCGGACGGATGCTTGCCTACGGCGGAACGGTCCACTGCCGCGGCAATCGGCTGCGGCTGGTCCTGCATGAACCGATCACCCACGCGTCGCCAGCGGCGGCCTGACGCGGAATCTGGCCCGGCGCGCAACGTTCGCCGCTAAAGTTACACCCGAAACCGCCGTTATCCGTGCCGAGCCCCTCCCTCGTGAGCCACCGCATCATGCCCGTCCTGCCGCAGGCCGCCGTCGATGGCGACCTGGCCGATCCGCTGCCGCAGCGGATCCTGCTGGTCGAAAACTCCCGCGCCTTCACCGGCATGCTGCGCGAGGCCATCGAGCAGCGCCTGGAACTGCCGGTGGTGATCGCCTCCACCCTGGCCGAGGCCGACCGCCTGCTGAGCGAAGGTGGCGGCTGGTTCCTGGTACTGACCGGGCTGGTCCTGGCCGATGGCGACCGCGACGCGGTGGTCGAGTTCTTCCTCAAGCGCGACCTGCCCACCGTGGTGGTCAGCGGCGTGTACGACGAGGACCTGCGCAAGCGCGTGCTGCAGCAGCAGATCATCGACTACGTGCTGAAGAACACTCCCGGCAGCATCGATTACCTGGTGTGGCTGGTGCAGCGGCTGGAGCGCAACCGGCGCATCGCCGCGCTGGTGGTGGACGACTCACCGTCCGCGCGCGGTTATGCCGCAGCCTTGCTGCGCATGTACGGCCATGAGGTGCACGAAGCGGCCGATGGCAACGAAGGCCTGGCCGCGATCGAGGCGCATCCGGCGATCCGCCTGGCCGTGGTCGACCAGGAAATGCCGGGCATGCAGGGCGTGGAGTTCACCCGCCGCCTGCGCACCCTGCGCTCGCGCGACAAGGTGGCGGTGATCGGCATCTCCGGCAATACCGATGCATCGTTGATTCCGCGCTTCCTGAAGAACGGCGCCAACGATTTCCTGCGCAAGCCGTTCTCGCGCGAGGAATTCTTCTGCCGGGTCTCGCAGAATGTGGACCAGCTGGAGCTGATCGGCACCCTGCAGGACCTGGCCACCCGCGATTTCCTCACCGGCCTGCCCAACCGCCGCTGCTTCCTGGAGCAGAGCCAGCGCCAGCTGCCGCAGCTGCAGCTGCACGGCCAGTGCGTGGCGGTAGCGATGATCGACATCGACCACTTCAAGCACATCAATGACACCCATGGCCACGAAGCCGGCGACGATGCGCTGCGCGCGGTGGCCGGCGCGGTGGCCACGCATGCACGCAGCCACGACCTGATCGCGCGCTTCGGCGGCGAGGAATTCTGCCTGCTGGTGCCGGACATGGAGCAGGACGAGGCGCTGCTGTACTTCGAGGAGCTGCGCCAGCGCATCGCCGCGCTGGAGGTGGACATCGGCACCGCCACGCTGCGCATGACGGTCAGCATCGGGCTGTGCTGCCTGCGCCCGCAGCGCGATGCACTGCACCGGCTGATCTCCGAAGCCGACCGCCAGCTGTACCTGGCCAAGGCCGGTGGCCGCAACCGGGTCAGCTGCACCACGGTCGCCAGCCCGCTGCGCCCACGCGAGCCGGCGCTGCCCTGACCGGTACGCTTTGATCCAGATCAACGCCGCCCGCGCAGGGCGGCTCTACAGTCGGCCCCGACATACGCATGAAGGGGAGCCGGGGATGGCACTACTGGTCTGGCAGGACGATCTGAACATCGGCATCGATGTGATCGACCAACAACACCGCCGCATCATCGAAATGCTCAACCACCTGCACGTGGCCCAGGCCAGCATGCAGCGTGCCGCAGTGGGTGAAGTGATCGACGAGGTGGTGGACTACACCATGTCGCACTTCGCGTTCGAGGAAGAGCTGATGGAGGAAGCGGGCTACCCGTTCTGTGCCGCGCATAAACGCGTGCATGAGGTCTTCATCAAGCGTGTCTCGGAGTACCGCATGCGCTTCCAGGCCGGCGAGGACATCAGTGACGAGCTGCGCACCATGCTCTCGCGCTGGCTGTTCAACCACATCCGCGGCGACGACCAGGCCTATGCCGAACAGGTCAAGGCGCACCTGAACCAGTTCGCCCGCGAACACCAGGGCGGCGGCTGGCTGGGTCGCACGCTCAAGCGCTTCTTTGGTTGAGCCGCAGCGCGCGCCGGTGCAGTGCCACCAGCGCGCACAGGGTCGCCACCGCAGTCAGGCACAGGTAGTAGCCGACCGCGACCAGGCCGAAGCGTTCGGCCAGCCAGGTGGCCAGGTACGGCGCCGGTGCCGCACCGAGGATGCCGGCCAGATTGAAGGACAGCGAGGCACCTGTGTAGCGCACCTCCACCGGGTAGATCTCGGCCAGGAAGGTACCGCAGGGGCCGTAGGTCAGCCCCATCAGGAACAGGCCCAGGCACAGGAAGGCGGTGACCAGCCACGGGCTGTGCGGCTGGAACAACGGTGCGAACAGTACGCCGAAGCCGACGATCAGTACGCTGGCAACAATCATCGTGCGCCGCGTGCCCCAACGGTCGCCATAGCGCGCCGACAGCGGGATGCCCAGCGCGAAGAACAGCATGCCGGCCATCTGCATCAGCAGGAACTGCTCGCGGCTGTAGCCCAGCACCGCGGTGCCATGGCCGAGACTGAACACCGTCATCAGGTAGAACAGCACGAAGGTGGCGAACGCACCCAGCGTGCCGAGCAGCATCGGTACCGGGTGGTCACGCAGTACCGTCCACATCGGCAACCGCACCGGCGCCTTGCGCTCCAGCGCCTTCTTGAAGTCCGGCGTCTCGTGGATGTTCAGGCGCACCCACAGGCCGAGGCCGACCAGCAGCGCGCTGGCCACGAACGGAATGCGCCAGCCCCACTGCAGGAAGTCGTTCTGGCTCAGGCAGCGGCCGAGCACGAGGAAGATGCCGGCCGACAGCAGGAAGCCGAGCGGTGCGCCCAGCTGCGGGAACATGCCGTACCAGGCGCGCTTGCCCGGCGGCGCATTCTCGGTGGCCAGCAGCACCGCCCCACCCCACTCGCCGCCCAGCCCCAGGCCCTGGCCGAAACGGCACAGCGCCAGCAGCGCCGGCGCCCACAGCCCGATCTGCGCATGGGTCGGCAGCAGGCCGATCAGCACCGTGGACAGGCCCATGGTCAGCAGCGCGGCGACCAGGGTGGCCTTGCGGCCGATGCGGTCGCCGAAATGGCCGAACACCGCCGAGCCGACCGGACGCGCGATGAACGCCACCGCGAAGGTCGCCAGTGACTGCAGCAGGGCCGCCTGCTCACTGCTGTCCGGAAAGAACAGGTGCGGGAACACCAGCACGGCGGCCGTGGCGTAGATATAGAAATCGAAGAATTCGATGGTGGTGCCGATCAGGCTGGCCAGCAGGACACGAAGGGGGGAATTCACGGGCGGCGCGGCAGCAGTGATCGTCGACATCGGCAACACGGGTAACGGCGGATCGCCCGATTCTGCCACGGGCCGATGGCCGCACGGGACGATGGTTTCAGCCGACACCGATGCCAACGGAATTTTTCCGGCCGCCGGCTAGGCTGCCACCGGTCCCTGCATGGATGCCTTGCCCATGGCTGCAGTTGCGTTGTCATGCTCCGATTCGCCGAAGCTGCCGCGCATGGCGGCATGGCTGGTGGTACTGCTGGTGCATGGCGGGCTCGCTCTGTGGCTGCTGGACAGCGGCCGGATCGAACTGCGTAGCGGTGAGGGCCCGCGGATCTCGCTGCATTGGCTGCCACCGGAACCGCCGGCGCCGGTACCTCAACAGCCCGCCTTGCCCTCCGCAAAGATGACGCGTCCGGCCGCATCGATGATGCCCCGCCCTGCCCCGGTTGCACAGGCAGAGAGCGCCCTGCCTGCCCCGGGGAACGTGGCTGCAGTGGCGCCACTGATCCTGAGCCTGCCTGCGGGCAGCATCGACGGTGGTGACGGCATCAGCGCAGCTGGCTTGGCGCCGCGCCTGATCGGTCGGCGCGAGGTCCATCCTGCGTTCGGGCCTCGCCGCAATTACTTCCGGATCCGTCGGCAGATGAGCCCCGAGCAGATCGTGCATGGCGTGGCGCAACTGCTGGGGCTTTGGCCGCCGGGATACATCGTCGACCCGTGCGAACTGGGCCGGCAGGACATGGATTACTTCCAGAATGCCGTCGAAGAAGCCGATCGCGACATGCTGCGTGCGGCAGTGCTGCAGGTGAGTGCCCGCTGCCGGTAGCTCGACGGCTGTCTGCCTTCTGTAGAGTCGAGCAAGGCTCGACTGCTCTTCGCGAGAAGCAGTCGAGCAGGGCTCGACGCTACAAAGAACGAACAGCGGTCAAGCAGCCACGTCGTTACAGCTGGATCCAGGTGGCCTTGATCTCGCTGTACTTGTCGAACGCATGCAGTGACTTGTCGCGCCCATTGCCGGACTGCTTGTAGCCACCGAACGGTGCGGTCATGTCGCCACCATCCCAGCCGTTCACCCACACGCTGCCGGCGCGCAGCTGGCGTGCGACGCGATGGGCGCGGCCGAGGTCGCGTGTCCACAGGCCCGCCGCCAACCCATAGCGGCTGTCATTGGCCACGCGCACTGCCTCCGCTTCATCCTCGAAACCAAGCACCGCCAGCACCGGGCCGAACACCTCCTCGCGTGCCAACGCGTGGTCCGGACGCACCTGGTCGAACACCGTGGGCTGCACATAGCAGCCGCCGGCCTCCACCTCGGCCCGATGGCCGCCGAGCAGCAGGCGGGCGCCCTCGCCTTCGGCCCGTGCGATATCGGCCAGCACCTTGTCCACGTGCGCGGCATCGACCAACGCGCCCATCGGTGCATCGGCCTCCAGTGGATGCTGCGGCTGCATATGCTGGCCGTAGGCAATCACCTGGTGCACGAAGTCCTCACGGATCGAGCGCTGCACCAGCAGCCGCGAGCCGGCGGTGCAGACTTCGCCCTGGTTGAAGAAGATGCCCTGCGCCACGGCCTTGGCTGCTACGTCCAGGTCCGGTGCGTCGGCGAACACCAGGTGCGGGCTTTTGCCACCGCATTCCAGCCAGACCCGCTTGAGGTTGGACCGTCCCGCATGCTCCAGCAGCTTCGCGCCGGTGGCGGTGGAACCGGTGAAGGCCAGCACGTCCACATCCATGTGCAGCGCCAACGGTTCACCGACGCGCGTACCGTGGCCTGGCAATACGTTCAGCACGCCGTCCGGCAGGCCCGCCTCAGCGGCCAGCGCGGCCAATCGCAACGCACTCAAGGGCGACCGCTCGGAAGGCTTGAGCACCACCGAATTGCCCATGGCCAGCGCAGGCGCGATCTTCCAGCAGGCCATCAGCAACGGAAAGTTCCATGGCACGATCGCTGCGACCACGCCGGCTGGCTCGCGCGTGACCAGGCCCAGCTCGTGTGGGCCAGTCGGTGCGACTTCGCCGTACAGCTTGTCCACCGCTTCGGCGGTCCAGCGCAGGCAGCGCACCACGCCGGGCAGGTCGATACGGCGTGCGTCGCGCACCGGCTTGCCCATGTCCAGGGTTTCCAGCAGGGCCAACTCATCAGCGTGCTTTTCCACCAATGCCGCCAAGGCCAGTAACACCCGCTTGCGATGGGCCGGGCTGGCCTCTGACCAGTGGCCCGCATCGAAGGCACGCCGCGCCGACCGAACTGCGCGCTCTACGTCCTCTGCATCGCAGTCGGCGACCACCCCCAGCACGCGCCCATCAATCGGGCTGATGCAGTCGAAGCGCGCGCCGCTGGCAGCGTCGGTGTAGCGACCATCAATGAAGGCCTGTGCGGGCATCGAAAGCTGCTGGGCCAGCACCTGCCAGTGGCTGCGGTCGGGAAAGTCGGCCATGTCGGGCTCCTCGGAACAGTTTCCCCGGTTATACCGGCGCGGCCGCGACTCCGCCGTGACGTGGCTGCGCTACATTTCCCCCATCGGACCCGATGGAGCTGGCATGAAGCGTTCCGCGAGCGACCTGCACGATCTGGCTACCCAACGCCCGGAGTCATTGGAGGCGTACTGGATGCCGTTCACCGCCAACCGCCAGTTCAAGGCCGCGCCGCGTGTGCTGGTGCGTGCCGAGGGCATGCACTACGAGGATGTCGACGGCCGCCAGATCCTCGATGGCACCGCCGGCCTCTGGTGCTGCAACGCGGGCCATGCCCGCCCACGCATCGTCGAGGCCATCGTCGAGCAGGCACGCACGCTCGACTACTCGCCGGCCTTCCAGATGGGCTCACCGCCGGCCTTCGCGCTGGCGCAGCGACTGGCCGCATTGGCGCCGACGCCACTGAACCATGTGTTCTTCACCAGCTCCGGCTCGGAGGCGGTGGATACCGCGATGAAGATCGTGCTGGCCTACCACCGCCAGCGTGGCGAGGGCCAGCGCACGCGTTTCATCAGCCGCGAGAAGGCCTACCACGGCGTGGGCTTCGGCGGCATGGCGCTGGGCGGCTTGCCCAACAACCGCAGGGCGTTCGGCCTGCAGCTGGGCGGCGTGGACTACCTGCGCCACACCCTGGACCTGCAGCGCAATGCGTTCAGCAAAGGCCTGCCGCGCCAGGGCGCCGAGCTGGCCGATGACCTGGAACGACTGATCGCACTGCATGATGCCTCAACCATCGCGGCGGTCTTCGTCGAACCCATTGCCGGTTCCGCCGGGGTGATTCTGCCGGCGCCGGGCTACCTGCAGCGCCTGCGCGAGCTGTGCGACCACCACGGCATCCTGCTGGTGTTCGATGAGGTCATCACCGGTTTCGGCAGGGTCGGCATGCCATTCGCCGCACAGCGCTTCGGGGTCACCCCCGACCTGCTGACCTTCGCCAAGGCGGTCAGCAACGGCGCAGTGCCACTGGGCGGCGTGCTGGCCAGCGACGCCGTGCATGCAACCCTGATGCAGGCACCGCCACAGGCCATCGAGCTGTTCCATGGCTATACCTATTCGGGGCATCCGCTGGCCTGCGCGGCCGCACTGGCCACGCTGGAGGTCTACGCCGAGGAGCGCCTTTTCGAGCGCGCCATCGAGCTGGGCGAGTACTGGCAGGAACGGCTGCATGCGCTGCAGGGCCTCCCCAACGTGATCGACATCCGCAACTTCGGTCTGGTCGGCGCGGTCGAGCTGGCGCCTCGCCGCGATGCGCCGGGCAGCCGGGGCTACGAGGTCTATCGGCGCTGCTTCCACGACGGCGGGCTGCTGGTGCGCTGTACCGGTGACATCATCGCGCTGTCGCCCCCGCTGATCGTGGACAAGGCGCAGATCGACCAGATCACCGGCACGCTGGGCGAGATGATCCGGGCCACTGCCTGAGCCCTGGCCGGCGGCGGCGAGCGGGTACAATGGGCGGTTCCGCTCCTGCTCGCTGCCGTGCCCATGGATATCGTCGTCAAAGAAGAACTCAAGGCCTATATCGACCCGCTGACTGCGGACGAACATGACGCGCTGGAGCGCAGCATCCTGGCCGAGGGCTGTCGTGACGCGCTGGTCCTGTGGGGCAACGTACTGGTCGACGGCCACAACCGCTTCGGCATCTGCCAGAAGCATGGCCTGCCCTTCAACACCGTACAGAACACCCGCTTCCAGAGCATGGAAGACGTGCACCTGTGGATGATCGAGCAGCACCTGGGCCGTCGCAGCGTGTCCGACTTCCAGCGCGGCGTGCTGGCGCTGCGCAAGCGCGACATCCTGGCCGCCCGCAAGCAGATCGAGCAGGCGCAGCTGCAGCGCGAGAGCGATGGCACTGCCGACGCCACCGATGAGGCCGGTGAAGACAGCCCGCCGTGGGAGCCGGCGCCGAAGATCAGCCGCGCCGAGCTGGCCCGCGAAGCCAAGCTGAGCACCAGCCAGGTTGGCATGATCGAGCGCATCCACGCCCAGGCCGCGGCCGAGGTGGTGGAAGCGGTCAAGGCCGGCGTGATCTCGATCAGCGCCGCCGCCGCCGTGGCTGACCTGCCGGAAGAAGAGCAGCGCGCCGCCGCCGCCGGTGGCAAGGACGAGCTGAAGCAGGCCGCCAAGCGCGTGCGCGAGTCCAAGCGCAAGCCGCGTGCGCCGAAGCCGGAAGCAGCCGAGATGGATTTCGAGGAGGCAGATGAGGACGAGATCGCCAGCCGCGATGCCGAGGTGCTGTCGGCGCTGGAGCAGCTGGGCGAGGACGCACCAGCGCTGCGCCGTCGGGTGGTCGCGCTGACCCGCGAGAACGACACCCTGCGCGCGCAACTGGCCGCGCTGCGCAAGCAACTGGAAGCGCTCTGAACCAAGGGGTAGTGCCGGCCGCTGGCCGGCAACGCCATGAACGTATCGGGTGCGTTGAGGTTGCCGGCCAGCGGCCGGCACTACCAGATGCTCATGCCGTGCCGGTTAGACTTCCGGCATGACGTCTGCCAACGACCCGCGCCGCGCTCAGCTGCGGCGCCTGAAAGCCCTCGCGCTGGGCCTGCTGCTGTTGATGCTGGCCGGTTTCGCGGTCAGCCACTGGCAGGGCGAGCGCGGCATCTGGGCCTGGGTTTCGGCGTTCTGCGAGGCCGCAGCCGTGGGCGCACTGGCCGATTGGTTCGCCGTGGTCGCGCTGTTCCGGCGGCCGATGGGCCTGCCGATCCCGCACACCGCGATCATCCCGCGCAGCAAGGAACGCATCGGCGACAGCCTTGCGCTGTTCGTGCGCGACCAGTTCCTGGAGCCGGGCGTGCTGCTGGCCAAGCTGCAGGTGTTCGATCCGGCCAGCCGCCTCGGCAGCTGGCTGGCCGACCCGGCACGCTCGCGCATGCTGGCCGACATGGCCCGCGGCTGGGCGCTGCAGGCACTGGATTTCTTCGACGAAACCGCCGTGCGCCGGCAGCTGCACGGCTTCGTTGTGCAGCAGTTGCGGCAGTGGAATGCCGCTGCCACTGCCGGTGAACTGCTGGCCCTGCTGACCGCCGATGGTCGCCACCAGCGCGTGCTGGACGAAGGCCTGCAGCGGCTGGGCCGCTGGCTCGAGCAGCCCGAGGTGAAAGAACGCGCCTCGCAGCTGATCGTGCGTTACATCCAGCGCGAATGGCCGACGCTGTCGAGCACGGTGAACTGGGTCAAGCCGATTGACGAGATCGGCGACAGCCTGGCCGAGCGCTTGGCCCGCGCGGTACTGGAAGAGCTGCAGCAGGTACTGGCCGAGCCGCAGCATCCGCTGCGCCAGGACTACGAGAGCTGGCTGCAGAATTACGTGCAGCGCCTGCGCGAGGACCCGGCCCTGGCCGAGCGCATCGAACAGCTCAAGCAGGAAATGATCGACCATCCGGCCCTGCAGGACTACGTGCAGGGGTTGTGGGCGCGCATCCACGCCAGCCTGCGCGCGGACCTGCAGCGCGAGGACTCGGCGCTGGTCGGCCACCTGCAGCGCAGCCTGGGTTCGCTCGGTGCCAGCCTGCAGGCCGACCCGGCGCTGCGCGAGGCCCTCAACCAGCACCTGCTGGAAGGCGCGCAACGCCTGACCGGCCGCCTGCGCGAAGGCGTGACCACGCATATCGCGCAGACCGTGAAGGGCTGGGACGAGCGCCATCTGGTGGAACAGCTGGAACTGAGCGTGGGCCGCGACCTGCAGTTCATCCGCTTCAACGGCACCCTGGTGGGTGGCCTGATCGGCCTGCTGCTGCATGCGGCGACAGTGGTGTTCAGGTTCTAGGCCTCAACGCGCCCCTCGGGTCATCACGCTTGATTCATAAAATGCGAATGCCTATCATTTACTGATCGGTTGTACGCTTAGCCAATCGGGTGCGGAAGACGCACCCATCGCCCGTGTACATCCCCGACCTCTGAACTGCCCGTCTGCGCGGGCCGTGCTTTGTCGATGGGACACGCTGGGCAACATGCGCAGGGCGCAAGGGGGCCGCGGACGCGTTCCATCCCCTCTCCTACCTGCAGGAATGCCGTGGACCGCTCGCCCGCAACCGCCAGCCCCCGCACCTTCTTTTCCAACCCGCGCTGGGGCGTGCTGTCACGCTCGTTGGCCGCGATCTTCGGCGGTTACGCACTGGCCTCGATGACCAGCGTGTTCTGCGCCGTGGCCCTGCCCGGCGCACGTGGCCAGACCGTGCTGACCGGCATGCTGCTGGCCATCCTGGTCGCCGCCTGTGCGGCACTGTGGGCATTCGCCACCCGCAGCGCGCTGCGCGCCTGGGTCGGCATCCTCGCGCCCGCGCTGCTGATGGCCGCCATTGCGCGCCTGATGGGGGCCTGGGCATGAAGAACGGATTCCGCCAGTCGATGGCCTGGCTGCACACCTGGACCGGGCTGCTGGTTGGCTGGTTGCTGCTGCTGATCTTCATGGCTGGCACGGCCAGCTACTACCGCGAGGAAATCAGCCGCTGGATGCGGCCGGAACTGCCGTCCAGCAACGTCAGCATCGACGTCGCCGCACAGCGCGCGGTGGACTACCTGCAGGCCAACGCCGCGCAGGCCGAAAACTGGTTCGTCACACTGCCGCAGCCGCGCAACCCGGCCATGCAGATGTTCTGGCGGTTGCCGCCGGAACTGGCCGATCCCAGCCGTGGCCGCCGCGGTGGCTTCGGCGACGCCACGCTGGACCCCAACACCGGCCAGGCATTGAAGGCGCGCGAGACCCGCGGCGGCGACTTCTTCTACCGCCTGCACTTCGACCTGCACTACATCCCGGTGCTGTGGGCACGCTATCTGGTCGGCTTCTGCGCGATGTTCATGCTGGTGGCGATCATCACCGGCATCATCACCCACAAGAAAATCTTCAAGGACTTCTTCACCTTCCGCAAGGACAAGGGCCTGCGTTCCTGGCTTGATTTCCACAACGTCAGCGCGGTGATGGCCCTGCCCTACCACGCGATGATCACCTACACCGGCATTGTGACGTTGATGATCATGTACCTGCCGTGGGGGGTGAAGGTGGCCTACCCGCAGGACGAGGACGCGTTCTTCTTCGAGGCCTTCGGCGGCCTCCCGGAAGTGACCGCGCCCGCCGAGGGCCACGCCACGCCGTTGCCGATCGCACAACTGCTGGACAGCGCGCGCGCGCATTGGCACGGCGTGGAGGTGGCCGGCTTCACCGTGTCCAATCCGGGCGCGGCCAATGCGGTGATCGACATCCGCCAGCGCGACGGCAAGCGCCTGTCCATCGACACCCCGGCCGTGCGTTACGACATGGTCAGCGGTGCTCTGCTTGAGGAAACGCCGCCTTCCGGCGGTGCCACCGCCACTCGCGGCGTGCTGTACGGCCTGCACCTGGCGCGTTTTGCCGACTGGGGCCTGCGTGCACTGTTCTTCCTGTCCGGCCTGGTCGGCTGCCTGATGGTGGCCAGCGGCGTGGTGCTGTGGGCGGTGAAGGAACGGCCCAGGCACGCCAAGAGTGGCCGCACCGGCTTCGGCCTGCGCCTGGTCGATGCGCTGAACATCGGCACCGTGGCCGGCCTGCCGATCGCCTTCGCCGCCTACTTCTGGGGCAACCGCCTGCTGCCGCTGGACATCGCCGAGCGCTCGAGTGCGGAGGCCAACGTGTTCTTCTACGCCTGGGCCGGCGCGCTGCTGGCCGCCTTCATCTGGCCGAAGCGGATGATGTGGGCGTGGCAGCTCTACCTGGGCGCGGCCGCGTTCGCACTGGTACCGGTGGTCAATGCGCTGACCACGCATGCGCACCTGGGCAACACCCTGCGCAACGGCGACTGGATATTGGCTGGCTTCGATCTGTCGATGATCGCGTTCGGCGCGATGCTGGCGCTGTGCGGTTGGCGCATGCAGCGCTGGACGCCACCGCTGAGTGCGGCCGAGAAGAAGAAGCGTGCGGCCGCTGCGGCTGCGCCGAAGGCATCGGTGAACACTGCAGACGCGGCCGAAGCGGAGGCCAGCGCATGATGCTGCTGGCGCTGACCCTGTCGTTCTCTGCGTTTACTGCGCTGTCGCTGGCGATGGAAAAGCACCAGCACGATCTGCACGGCAAGGCTGCAGCCCCCCCGGCACGGCGCACGCAGTGGCGGGTACTGGGCTGGGTACTGCTGGCGGTAGCGTTCGCACTGTGCGTGGCCGACCACGGCTGGGCGATGGGCCCGGTGCTGTGGCTGGGCACGATGACACTGGGCGGTCTGGCGCTGTCATTCGGGTTGTATCCGTACCAGCCGAAGTGGATCGTGCCACTGGCGATCGCGCTGCCGGTGTTGGGGCTGGTGGTGGCGTTGCTGTAACCGGGCCACCGGGGTCGGATCCCTTTCGCGAAGCGCAAGGGCTCTGACCCCTGGTACGTAGATCCAGATGGGGTCAGAGCCCCTGCGCTTCGCGCAGGGGATCCGACCCCGGGCGTCGTGTTACCCCAACCGCTTCAGCTCCCACGCGCGATGGATGCGCGCGTTGCGTTCGAAGTCCGGCCCGATGGTGCGCGCGGTGATCTCGCGGCACTGGGCAAATTCGGCAATGGCGTTTTCTTCCAGCTTGAAGCGGCGGAAGTTGTTCGAGAAGTACAGCACGCCCCCCGGGGCCAGCCGCGCCACCGCCGCACGCAGCAGCTTCAGCTGTTCGCGCTGCACGTCGAAGTCATCGGCGCGTGCGGAGTTGGAGAAGGTCGGCGGGTCACAGAAGATCACGTCGTACTGGCCACGGTCGCCTTCCAGCCAGGCCATCGCATCGGCCTGCACCAGAAGGTGCTGGTTGCCGCCCTGCCCGTTCAACGCCAGGTTGTCGTAGCACCACTGCAGGTAAGTGGCCGACAGGTCGACGCTGGTGGTGCTGGCGGCACCAGCCACGGCGGCCTGCACGCTGGCCACGCCGGTGTAGCAGAACAGGTTGAGGAAACGCTTGCCACGCACCTGCTCGGCCATCATCCGGCGCAGCGGGCGATGGTCGAGGAACAGGCCGGTATCAAGATAGTCGAACAGGTTCACCTGCAGCAGTGCATTGTTCTCGCGCACTACGATGAATTCATCTCGCTGCTCGAAGCGGCCGTACTTGCTGCCGCCCTTGCCGCGCTCGCGCGACTTCATCGAGACCTGCTCCGGCGGCACGCCGAATACTTCGCGCGCGGCGGCCAGCAGTTCGTTGCGGCGGCGGCGCACGTCGTTCTCGGGAATCGCGGCCGGTGCGGCGTATTCCTGCACGTGCAGGAAGGTACGGCGCTTGCCACCGTCTTCCTCGTAGACGTCGATGGCGGCCGCGTATTCCGGCAGGTCGGCGTCATAGGCACGGAAGCAGGTGATGTGCTCGCGGGCGCGCCAGCTCTTGAACTTCTTCAGGTTCTTGCGCAGGCGATTGGCCACCATCTGCGCACCTTCGCTCAGCTCGCGCGGTTGTGCCGGATCACGGCCCGGCACGGCAATCGGATCGCAGACGATCAGCGCGCATTCCAGCGCACCGTTGAACATCTGGTACTTCTTGCTGGCGCGCAGGCCGGTGGCGAAGGCCAGCTCGTCGTTGCCGCACAGCAGGCTGGCACGCCACTGCGGCACCGCCTTCTGCAGGGCGGTGCCCAGTGCGCGGTACAGCGCCGGATCGGCGGCCAGGCGCTCGTCGTACGGCGGGTTGCAGACCACCGCACCGATCTCCTGCTCCGGCGCGGCCAGGTCGGCCACATCGGCACGGGTGAAGCGGATCGCATGAGCGACGCCCGCGACCTCGGCATTCTCGCGTGCCGCCTGGATCGCGGTCGGATCGATGTCGCTGCCGTGGATGACCGGCTTCAGCGCGGCCAGGCCAGCGGCCTCGCGATCGCGTGCTTCGCTCTGGAGGG
The DNA here is from genome assembly GCF_059368435.1 of Stenotrophomonas sp. YJH_SMC_54. Taxonomy (NCBI): domain Bacteria; kingdom Pseudomonadati; phylum Pseudomonadota; class Gammaproteobacteria; order Lysobacterales; family Lysobacteraceae; genus Stenotrophomonas; species Stenotrophomonas sp. YJH_SMC_54. The sequence continues at coordinate 128,276 of NZ_JCAFRS010000006.1, forward strand.
TCTTCCAGGCCGCTTTGTCGAAGCCCAGCCAACGGCTCGGCGGCAGGCTGCCGTGGCGCATCAGGCCCGGGGCGACGTCGGCGGCCATCAGCGCGCCTTCGATCAGCAGCGTGCCGCTGCCGCACATCGGGTCCAGCAGGCCGCCACCGGCGGCGTGCAGGCGCGGCCACTGCGCGCGCAGCAGCAGCGCGGCGGCCAGGTTCTCCTTCAGCGGCGCCTCGTGAGCAGCACCGCGCCAGCCACGGCGGTGCAGCGGGCCACCGCCGAGGTCGATCGACAACGAAGCGCGGCCCTTGCGCAGCGACAGGTTGACGCGCACATCGGGCAGATCGGTGTTGACCGAGGGACGCTCCAGGCCTTCATCGCGCATGCGATCGACGATGGCGTCCTTGATCCGCTGCGCGGCGAAGCGGGCATGGGTGATCTTGTCGCCGGACACGTGTGCGTCCACCGCCAGGGTCATCTCCGGCTTGATGTGCTCATGCCACGGCAGCGCACGCACGCCGTCGTACAGAGCCTGCTCGTCCGGGCAGTCGAACTCGTCGATCGGCCACAGCACGCGGCTGGCCAGGCGCGACCACATCACGATCCGCAGCGCCTGCTCCAGTTCGCCCTCGGCGTTGACGCCAGCAATGGTGGCAGTGGCCTTGCCAAGGCCTAGGGCCGACAGTTCATCGGCGAGCAGGTATTCCAGGCCCTTGGCGCAGGAGACGAAGAATTTCACGGGGTCGGTTCGCAGGTGGTCGGGCGCGGCACAGGGGCCGGGCCGGTCGGAAAGGAGGGCCGTAGTCACGGCCGGCAGGCCCGCGCCAGGGGCGGCGGGCCTGCCATTGTAGTCAATGCGGGCGGGCGCGCCGTGCGCCCGGGCTTCACAGTTGCCGCAACAGGCGCTCGAAGGCCTGCGCGGAGGCCTCCACGTGGCGTTCCAGGCGGTGGCCGTCGTCGACCAGCAGCAGCTGCGCCGAACGCGCCTGCGCCCAGGCGATGACCCCGGCGGCCGGGACCACATCGTCATGCCAGGCCTGCACCACGGTGGTCGGCACGGCGGCGGCATCCAGCGCCGGCATTGGGCCCATGGTGGTCGGCGGCACCATCAGGAACAGGCCGGCCACCGGCACCTGCAACGAGGCGATGGCGGAGATGTAGGCGCCCAGGCTGGAGCCGGCCAGCACCACCGGCCCCTGCCGGGCAGCGATGGCGGCGCGCTCGACCAGGCGGCGCAGGCGGGTCGGCACGTCGCCCACCCGGCTGACCTCGCTCATCGCGTCCAGGTCGGTGTAGTCGGGGCGCTCGTGGGTCCAGCCCAGGCGCTGTGCCACCTCGGCCAGCGCGGTGACCTTGGTCGCTTCCGGGCCGCTCTCGAAGCCGTGGGACAGGATGCAGTGGCCGCGGCTCATGCGTGCGCTCCGTGGGCGCGGGCCAACCAGGAAAGAGAAGGCAGGTTCATGCCGCAATGCTAGCATCGCCGGATGCCCAACCCGCTCCTGCCCGGCCTGCAGCTGCAGCCCCTGCCCTACGAAGACCGCCTGCCACTGCGCGACCCGGCCACGCTGGAGATGGTGGTGATCCACTGCACCGAGTTGCCCGACCTGGCGATGGCCCGCGAGTACGGCGAGCGTGTGCTGTACGACAGTGGTGCCGGCAACAGCGGGCATTTCTACATCGACCGCGATGGCAGCGTGGTGCAGTACGTGGCACCGGAACGGGTGGCCCACCACGTTCGCGGCATGAACGCGCATACGCTGGGTATCGAACTGGTCAATACCGGGCGCTACCCGCACTGGTTCGACAGCCGTCACCAGGCGATGGACGAGGCCTACACCGAGGCGCAGCTGGAAGCGCTGGAGCGGCTGCTGCTGGCGCTGGTGGCACGCTATCCGTCGCTGCAGCGGATTGCCGGGCATGACCAGCTGGATCGGGAGCAGGTGCCGGCCAGCGATGATCCGACGCTGATGGTGGCGCGCAAGCGTGATCCGGGGCCGTTGTTCCCGTGGGCGCGGGTGCTGGCGAAGGTGCCACTGCAGCCGGTTGGGTAAGCGGCAGGGCTGCGCCCTGCACCCGCAGAAGCAACGTCAACGTCAACGTCAACGTCAACGTCAAGAGCTGGCATTCCGGGGGATGGCGGAGTGGGTCCGGTTGCGGGGGACGCCGTAAACCCGTCCATGGGGGCTTGGCCGCGGCATCCATGCCGCGGACACCCCCGCAACCGGCCCCACCCCGCCTTCGACAGATTTCTGCCGCTGTTGGTGGGTGCCGACCTTAGTCGGCACGGAGTCGGATCCCGTTGCCACGCAACGGGCTCTGACCCCGATTTACGCTCGATGCGGTCAGAGCCGTTGTCCGTTGGAAAACGGATCCGACCCCGCGCTTCTCAGGCGCCGGTCGCCACCGGGCGGCTGCTGTCGCTCACCCAACCGCTCCAGGAGTCGGCGTAGATGCGTGCGCCGCTCAGGCCTGCGCTTTCCATCGCCAGCAGCAGGTGGCAGGCGGTCACGCCGGAGCCGCACATCAGCACCACCTGCTGCGGATCACGGTTCCCGATCACACCCTGCAGCTCGACGCGCAGTTCCTGTGCATCGCGCAGCCGGCCGTCGGCCACGTTCAACGCAAACGGACGGTTGACCGCGCCGGGTACGTGGCCGGCGACCGGGTCCAGCGGCTCGACTTCGCCGCGGAAGCGTTCGCCCGCGCGTGCGTCGACCAGCCAGCCCGGCGCGTGCTTCAGGCGTGCGCTGATCTCCTCGGCATTGGCGATCTGGGCGGTGTCGAAACGGCCCAGGTAAGCCGGCAGCGCGGTCACCTCGTCCGGCCCCGTCGCCAAAGGTTGCCCTGCGGCCTGCCACGCGGCGATACCACCATCGAGCACGGCCACCTTGCTGTGCCCGATCAGGCGCAGCAGCCACCACAGGCGCGAAGCGGCCATGCTGCCGTCGCTGCCGTCGTAGACCACCACCTGCGTGTCAGGACCGATACCCCACTGGCCGAGCTTCGCGGCGAAGGCATCGCTGTCCGGCAGCGGATGGCGACCATGGCCGACGCGCGACAGATCGGACAGGTCACGATTCAGATCGGCATACACCGCACCCGGGATATGACCTGCCAGGTAATGGCCGCTACCCGCCTGCGGATCGGCCAGCGAGGAACGCGCATCAACCACGCGCACCGCGGTGCTGGCGGTGGCGCGTGCGTCGACCACGCGGATGCCCTCGCCCAACGCGGCAGCCAGGGTGGCGACATCGACCAGGGTGGTCCACGGCGGATCGATCGGGTTCATTGCACTTGCTCCAGGCGGCGACGCAGGTTGTAGAGAATGGCCGCGGTGGCGCCCCAGATGCGCTGGCCGGGCCAGCTGTACTCAAGGACGTGACGGATGCGGCCGCGATGGTTGATTTCGACCTGGCGCAGGTTGTCCGCCGCCATCAGGTAGTCCAGCGGCACCTCGAACACCTCGGCCACTTCGCTGGGCTGCGGCACCGGCACGAAGTCCGGATCGACCACCGCCACCACCGGGGTGACCCGATAGCCGGTGATCGTCACGAAGGGATCGAGATAGCCCAGCGCCTGCACCTGGCCCGGAGCCAAGGCGATTTCTTCCTGGCTCTCGCGCAATGCTGCCGCCAGGGCGTCGCGGTCGTCGGGCTCGGTGCGGCCGCCGGGGAATCCGACCTGGCCACCGTGCGTGCGCAGGGTTTCGGTGCGACGGGTGAGGATCACCTGCGCGCCACTGGCGCGCGGCACGATTCCCGCGAGCACGGCCGCTTCCACCGGAGGCCCGGGCGGCAGCAGATCGATCAGTTCACTGCGGTTCCAGCCATCGCCGGCCGGCGGATCGGCCAACGGATGCAGCGCGCGCATCAAACGTTCGTGGTCGGCCAGCGAGCCGCGCAGTGATTGCTGGAGCTGCGCCCGCAACGGCTGCACGCGATGCAGGATGCGACTGCGTTCGTCGTTGCTCATCGACGACCACCGTGCGATTTCATCGATATGACGTCCGCAGCCGGTGCACTGCCGGTGCGGATCCAGCGTGCACACGCCGATGCAGGGACTTGCGACAACACGCGCCGTTTCTTCCATTGTTTGCACCCGGCAACAGTAGCGCGAAAGGGCTGAATTTGCGCGGGTGGGCCGGTCGGACGGTAGAGTCGACTGTCAGTCGACTCGCGCGCGCAGCGGGCGTTTCCCCGATGTGACCCAAGAGCAGTCGACTGACAGTCGACTCTACCGTCAGGCACTGCGCAAACAAAAACGAGCCGGTGGAATCACCGGCGCGTTTGGTTTACTGCTTCGATTTACTTGACGCTGACCAGCTTGATCTCGAACTGCACAGCCACGTTCGGCGGGAACGGGGTGCGCGGGTCCGCACCGTAGGCCTGGTCCGGCGGCAGGGTGACTTCCCACTTCGAGCCGGCCGGCATCTGCAGCAGGGTCTCGCGCATGGCCTTCATTTCGACTTCGCTGACCTTGATCGACGGGATCTGCTGGGCCGGGCGGGCTTCGGTCGGGCGCTGGCCGTACGGGAACGGACCGGCCACTTCCAGCTGCACGGTGCTGGCCTGGGTCGGCTTGGCACCCTTGCCGGCTTCGATCACGCGGTACTGGACGCCGCTCGGCAGCGACTGCACGCCGGCCTTGGCCTTGTTCGCCGCGATGAACTGATCGCTCTTGGTCTTGTTTTCGGCAGCAGCCTTCTCGTACTCGGCCTTGGCAGCCTGGGCACGGCCCTGCTCGCGCTTCTGGAACGCTTCAACGGCCGGCTTCAGCTGCTCGGCGGTGATCGCCGGCTGCTTCTTGGCGTAGGCATCCTGCAGGCCCTTCACCACCGAGTTGATGTCCAGCTGCTCACCACGACCGGTCAGCTCCGCCAGGTTGTTGCCGTAGTCGTAACCGAAGTAGTAGCTCAGCTTGCCCTTTTCGGACGAGACGTCCTGGGCGAAGGCATTGCCCGTCAGGGCCAGGGCCGCGACGGCGACCGCGATAGAACGCAACTTCATCAAACAGTTCTCCAGGGGTGGTAACTCAGGGACGTTCTGCGCCGCCCTGAGGCGACGGGTTAGGATAACGGGCGCAACGTGTAACCGCTACTCACGATGCAGGCTATGACCCGTCTGCGTTCGCGGAGTTCAATATCACTTTTTTTTAACGTTCCAGGAGTTTCCCCGTGGCCGATGCCCTGATCGATGTCACCGACGACGGCGCCATCCGCACCGTGACGGTCCAGCGCCCGGACAAGCTCAACGCCCTGAACGCCGCGACCCTGCAGGCCCTGGCCGAGGCCTTCAGCGCCGCGGCCGCAGACCCGGAGATCCGCGTGGTGGTGCTGACCGGTGCCGGCCCGAAGGCGTTCGTGGCTGGCGCTGACATCGCCGAGATGAACACACTCAGCGCGGTTCAGGGACGTGATTTCTCGCTGCTGGGCCAGGCCCTGATGCGCCAGATCGAGCGCATGCCCAAACCGGTCATCGCCCGCGTCAACGGTTTTGCCCTGGGCGGCGGCCTGGAACTGGCCATGGCCTGCCACCTGCGCATTGCCGCCGATACCGCCAAAGTCGGCCAACCGGAAATCAATCTCGGGCTGATTCCCGGCTTCGGCGGCAGCCAGCGCCTGCTGCGCCTGTGCGGCCGCGCCGCCACCCTGGAGCTATGCCTGCTGGGTGCACCGATCAATGCCGCACGTGCGCTGGAACTGGGGATCGTCAACGAGGTGGTACCGGCCGACGCGCTGGACAACCGCGTGCAGGACATCGCCCGGCAGCTGGCACGCTCGGCGCCGCTGGCCCTGCGCGGCCTGCTCGATGCGGTGCACGTGGGCGGCGAATGCAGCCTGGAAGCCGGGCTGGAATACGAAAGCGCACATTTCGGCCTGCTGTTCGCCACCGAGGACATGCGCGAGGGAACCAGCGCCTTCCTGCAGCGCCGCCCGCCGGCCTTCCAGAACCGCTGACGCCATGGCATCCCGACCCAACCCCGCGCAGCTGTTTGCCCGGGTCCAGGCAGACGATCTCGACGGCGCCCTGCAGGCCGGGCTGATGGACTATGTCGCCCGCGCCGACGACGCGCAATTGCTGCCCGGCCACCCGGAACTCCCGCAGCGGTTGCAGCAGGCCCAGCAGCAGCTTCAGGCCGCCTGGGCGGCACGCGAACGCTACCGCGCCCGTGCGGTGCGACTGGCCCGCCGCGAAGCCGAACGCGACGCGCGGCGCACGCCCGCCCCGGCGCCGGACGTGAAGCCCGCCCTGCCCGCCGCAGCCGCCGCCATCCTCGCCCGGGCCAAGGCCCGCGCCAGCGGCAAGGAGCAGTAATGGCGACCACGAAGAAAACCGCACGCGCCCCGGCGCGGCGTGGCGGCACGATGCCGCGCGCCGACGTGGTGGAGATGTTCACCCGCCTGCGCGAACTCAACCCGCACCCGAAGACCGAACTGGAGTACAGCTCGCCGTTCGAGCTGCTGGTGGCGGTGGCGCTGTCGGCGCAGGCCACCGACGTCGGCGTCAACAAGGCCACGCGCCGCCTGTTCCCGGTGGCCAACACGCCGGCGAAGATCCTCGCGCTTGGCGAAGAAGGACTGAAGCAGTACATCGCCACCATCGGCCTGTTCAACGCCAAGGCGAAGAACGTGATCGCCACCTGCGCGATCCTGCTGGAAAAGCACGGCGGTGAAGTGCCGCGCGATCGCGATGCGCTGGAAGCACTGCCGGGCGTGGGCCGCAAGACCGCCAACGTGGTGCTCAACACCGCCTTCGGCGAGCCGGTGATGGCGGTGGACACGCATATCTTCCGCGTCTCCAACCGTACCGGCCTGGCCCCGGGAAAGAATGTGCGCGAAGTGGAAGACAAGCTGGTGAAGGTGATCCCCGCCGAGTTCCTGCTCGACGCGCATCACTGGCTGATCCTGCACGGACGTTATGTGTGCAAGGCGCGCAAGCCGGATTGCCCGGGATGCGTGATCGCCGATCTGTGCCGGTTCAAGGACAAGACCCCGGCCGAGTGACGGCCGCATCCATGCAGGGCGTGGATCGACTGCAACCAAGGCGCAATCCGGGCGTCATACGCAAGCGGGTTCAATGGCAGGCCCTGCCGTGACGGGGCCTGCGGTGGATGTCTGCCGCGCGTGAACTGTCACATTTACGCAATCTTTACCTTCTAGCCTGCGCGCATCTTCCCACCTGCCTGCAAGGCTCCTCTCCATGAAACTGCATCACCAACTCCTGACGGTGGCCATGGCTGCTGCGCTGTATGTGCCGGCTGCACACGCCGAAGTCGCCATCGACGTGATCGGCGGTTCGGAAATCACCTTCGAAGGCCTGGTCCAGGCCGACGGCAACTGGTTCCACAACGATGTGGTCGACCTCAACGGTGGCGACGCCGGCAACGGCAAGAACAGCGAATTCGAACTGCGTCGCGCCGAGCTGGTGCTGAAGGGCAAGGGCCCGGGCAACGTGGAGTGGGTGGTCGGCTATGACGCCAAGGCCGACAAGTTCCTCGACACCAACGTGAAGTACAAGCTGCTGGGCAACGCCAACCACTTCCTGCAGCTGGGCCAGTTCAAGCAGCCCAACAGCCTGGAAGAACTGTCCAGCACCAAGAACAACGATTTCATTTCCAAGGCAGCGGTCACCAACACCTATGCCATCGCCCGCCGCCTGGGCGGCGCGTACAGCTACGGCCAGGACAACTGGTCGGTGACTGCCAGCGCCTTCGGCCGCGAGCTGACCCGCAACCTGGCCCACGGCAGCGGCTACGGCGCGCGTGGCACCTGGGCCCCGATCAATGAAAAGGGCCAGGTCCTGCACTTCGGCCTGAGCTACGTCAACTACGACACCGACGCCGACACCCTGCGCGTGCGTGCACGTCCGAATGCCGACCTCGCCACGGCCCGCCTGGTCGACAGCGGCAACCTGACCGACACCGACCGCGTCAGCACCATCGGTGCCGAAGCGATGTACTTCCAGGGCCCGTTCAAGGCCCAGGCCGAGTACTACACCAGCAAGGCCAAGCGCTACGACCACGACAACTACACCAGCGACGGCTATTACATCAGCGGCGTGTGGAACGTCACCGGCGAGACCTGGAGCTACAAGGGCGGCACCCCGGGCACCGGCCTGCCGAACAACCCGGCCGGCGGCCAGTGGCAGCTGGGCGTGCGCTACGACCACATGGACCTCAATGACGGCAACCTCGCCGCCAACCCGGTTGCCGGTCGCCCGCCGATCGTCGATGGCGTGCTGGGTGGCAAGATGGACATCTGGACCGTGGGCGCCAACTGGTACCTGCGTTCCAACTTCAAGCTGATGCTCAACTACGTGATGGTCGACAGCAAGAAGTACAGCTCCACGGCGCGCGGTTTCGTCAACGATGATCCCAACATCCTGGAAGCCCGCGCGCAGTTCTTCTGGTAAGTCCAGCCCCCTGCGTTGACCCGCGAAGGCACGGCCCCGGCCGTGCCTTCGTCGTTGCATCGGTAGCCGCGCTGCCCTGCCGGCGCAGCGGACGTGACATCGCTCATGACGCGTGTCACGCCCGCGTCATATGACAGACGCGGGGGTGTCACGCAACCGTTATGGAATGTGCACCGAAACGTCGGGCAACCGCCCTTCGACCACCACCCCAGGAGTCTCCCCGTGATCCACGCCTTCAAGTCGCGCGCCGCTGTCGCCATCCTGGCCGCATCGTCCGTGTTCGCCGCCAACGCCGCCGATATCACCGGCGCGGGCGCATCGTTCATCTACCCGGTCATGTCCAAGTGGTCGGCCGACTACAGCACCGCAACCGGCAACAAGGTCAACTACCAGTCCATCGGTTCCGGCGGCGGCATTGCCCAGATCAAGGCCAAGACCGTTGATTTCGGCTCCTCCGACGCGCCGCTGAAGCCGGAAGACCTGGCTGCTGCGGGCCTGGCGCAGTTCCCGTCGGTGATCGGCGGCGTGGTGCCGGTGGTCAACGTGGCCGGCATCGCGCCGGGCGCGCTGAAGCTGGACGGCGCGGTGCTGGCCAACATCTTCCTGGGCAAGATCAAGACCTGGAACGACCCGGCCATCGCCGCGCTGAACCCGGGCGTGACCCTGCCCAACGCCAAGGTCACCGTCGTGCATCGTTCGGACGGCTCGGGCACCACCTTCAACTTCGTCAATTACCTGTCCAAGGTCAGCCCGGAGTGGAAGAGCTCGGTCGGTGAAGGCACCTCGGTGCAGTGGCCCGCCGGCATCGGCGGCAAGGGCAACGAAGGTGTTGCCGCCTATGTGAAGCAGATCAAGGGCGGCATCGGCTATGTCGAACTGTCCTACGCGCTGCAGAACAAGCTCTCCTACACCGCGATGAAGAATGCCGCCGGCAAGTTCGTGCAGCCGAGCGACACCTCGTTCGCAGCCGCTGCCGCCAGCGCCGACTGGGCCAACGCCCGCGACTTCTACCTGGTGATGACCAACGCGCCTGGCGCCGAGTCCTGGCCGATCACCGCCACCAACTTCATCCTGGTGCAGAAGACGCCGAAGAATGCTGCCAATGGCAAGGCGACCCAGGAGTTCTTCCGCTGGGTCTACAAGAATGGCGACGCCCAGGCCCGCCAGCTGGACTACGTGCCGCTGCCGGACAGCCTGGTCCGCCAGATCGAGACCTACTGGTCGCAGAACCTGAAGTAAGCAAGCGCGTTCCCCCGCAGGAACGGGGGCGGCGGGTCCTCTCTCCCCCGCCGCTCCCACCCGGGCGCGAGATCCTCGAGATCTCGCGCTCTTCTTGTTTTTGGGGGATTGGTCGTGAAGAGCGTTGCGCCTGCGCTGATCCATGGGGGAGTCGGTGGGCCAGGGCGTGCAGGACACGCCGTAAACCCCGCTCCGCGGTCCGGCCCAGCCGCTGGCGGCTGTGCGTTCGGGCGCTTGCGAGGCAGTGCCTCGCGGGCAAACCGCCCTCACCCTTGGGGGCTCGTCCACGGCATCCATGCCGTGGACGGTCCTGCACGCCCTGGCCCACCGCCTCTCGACAGTTCATCGGGGGCGCGGTGGGGTCATGGAAGGCAGGAGCAAAGGCAGGAGCGTCTGTAGAGACGAGCCCACGCTCGGCTGGGTGCTGGAGCGTGCGGACCAACGGTCCGCACCTACCGAGAACAGGGAGCAGTCGAGCATGGCTCAACTCTACAAGGGCCAACCGACCGTCATATCGGTGCGCAGATCGGGGGTTTCCGGGCACCTGCCGGATCGGCGCCAATCCTGTGAAACCCTTGTCAGAACGTGATCCAGGACACCCCTGTCATGGTCGTAATACGGCTGTAACAAAAACATCATTTCATAGCCGCATCCGCCGACCACGTCGGCTCTTCCCCGCTATGGAGTGACCATGAAACTGCACTCGGCCGGCCTCGCCGCCCTTTCCCTGGCCATCGCCCTGGGCCTGTCGGCCTGCGGTGGCGACAAGCAGGCCGCGCAGCAGCCGGCTGCCGACGGCGCCGCCGCCCCGGCCGCTGCCGGTGCCAAGGTGACCGCCGAAGTGTCCGGCGCGGGCGCGTCCTTCATCTTCCCGCTGGTCTCCAAGTGGTCGGCTGACTACAACACCAGCACCGGCGCCAAGATCAACTACCAGTCGATCGGCTCCGGCGGCGGTATTGCCCAGATCAAGGCCGGCACCGTCGACTTCGGTTCCTCCGACAAGCCGCTGAGCAGCGAAGAGCTGGCCCAGGCCGGCCTGGCGCAGTTCCCGTCCGCCATCGGCGGCGTGGTGCCGGTGGTCAACATCGAAGGCCTGGAAGCCGGCAAGCTGCGCCTGAGCGGCGCCCTGCTGGCCGACATCTTCCTGGGCAAGGTCAAGACCTGGAACGACCCGGCCATCGTCGCCGCCAACCCGGGCGTGAAGCTGCCGGACGGCAAGATCACCCTGGTCCACCGTTCGGACGGTTCGGGCACCACCTTCAACTTCTCCAACTACCTGTCCAAGGTCAGCCCGGAGTGGAAGAGCAAGGTCGGCGAAGGCACCTCGGTGCAGTGGCCGGACGGCGTCGGTGGCAAGGGCAATGAAGGCGTCGCTTCCTACGTGAAGCAGATCAAGGGCTCGATCGGCTACGTCGAACTGGCTTACGCGCTGCAGAACGGCATGCCGTACACCGCCATGCAGAACGCGGCCGGCAACTGGGTCGAGCCGAGCGCGGAAACCTTCGCCGCCGCGGCCGCCAGCGCCGACTGGGCCAGCGCCAAGGACTTCAACCTGGTCATCACCAACGCTCCGGGCGAGCAGGCGTGGCCGATCACCGCCACCAACTTCATGCTGATGCAGAAGAAGCCGAAGGACGCCAAGCGCAACCAGGACACCCTGGCCTTCTTCAAGTGGGCCTTCGAGAACGGCCAGGCGCAGGCCAACGAGCTGCACTACGTGCCGCTGCCGGCCGAACTGGTCAAGCAGATCGAGGCCTACTGGGCGACCGACCTGAAGTGATGGACACGACGGTGCCCGCCCCACGCGGGCACCGCTTCTTCCACGCCGTGCCGCCCCGCCCCTTCCTGGCCCTGCCGTCCTCATGAATGCCATCGCCCAGCCTGTAGCCGCCCCGTCCACGCGTGATGCGCGTGATGCCCGCAACGACAAACTGTTCCGATGGGTGCTGGTCGGCACTGTCATCTTTGTCCTGATCGCCCTGGCCTGCGCCGCGCTGTCGATGCTGTGGGGCGGCCGCCATGCCCTGCAGATGCAGGGCCTGAGCTTCTTCTTCTCCGCCGACTGGAATCCGGTCGAAAACAAGTTCGGTGCGCTCGCCCCGATCTACGGCACCCTGGTCACCGCCGTCATCGCGATGGTCATCGCCGTGCCGGTCAGCTTCGGTATCGCCTTCTTCCTCACCGAAGTCGCGCCGCGCTGGCTGCGTGGCCCGGTCGGTACCGCCATCGAACTGCTGGCCGGCATTCCCTCGATCATCTACGGCATGTGGGGCCTGTTCGTGCTGGTGCCGGTGATGACCGAGTACGTCACCCCGTTCCTCAACGAGACCCTGGGCGAATGGCCGATCATCGGCCCGATGTTCCAGGGCCCGCCGCTGGGCATCGGCATGCTCACCGCCGGTTTCGTGCTGGCCATCATGGTCATTCCGTTCATCTCCTCGGTGATGCGCGAAGTGTTCCTGACCGTACCCACCCGCCTGAAGGAGTCGGCGTACGCGCTGGGCTCCACCAAGTGGGAAGTGAGCTGGGACATCGTCCTGCCCTACACCCGCTCGGCAGTGATCGGCGGCATCTTCCTCGGCCTCGGCCGTGCCCTGGGCGAGACGATGGCGGTGGCCTTCGTGATCGGCAACAGCGTGCGCCTGTCGCCGTCGCTGCTGGAGCCGGGCACCACCATCGCCGCGCTGATCGCCAACGATTTCGGCGAAGCCACTGAAACCTACCGTTCGGCCCTGCTGCTGCTCGGCTTCGTCCTCTTCATCGTCACCTTCGTGGTGCTGGCCATCGCCCGCCTGATGCTGATGCGCCTGTCCCGCAAGGAGGGCAACTGATGTCCACCACCGCTGATTCGTTGTACCTGCGCCGCCGCATCGGCAACGTCGTTGCGATCACCGCCTCCTGCGCCACCGCGCTGTTCGGCCTGTTCTTCCTGGGCTGGATCCTGTTCACCCTGGCCTCGAAAGGCCTGGCCGGCATCAACTGGGACCTGTTCACCAAGATGACGCCGCCGCCGATGCAGGACGGTGGCCTCGCCAACGCCTTCTTCGGCAGTGCCGTGATGTGTGCGCTGGCGATCGGCATCGGCACGCCGCTGGGCGTGCTGGCCGGTACCTGGCTGGCCGAGTACGGCAACGCCCGCAAGGCCGGCACCGTGGTCCGCTTCGTCAATGACATCCTGCTGTCGGCACCGTCGATCGTGCTGGGCCTGTTCGTCTACACCCTGTACGTGATGCAGACCGGCGGCAACTTCTCGGCGTTCGCCGGTGCCCTGTCGCTGGCCTTCATCGTGCTGCCGGTGGTGGTGCGCACCACCGACGAGATGCTGCGGCTGGTGCCATCGCAGATGCGCGAAGCGGCCCTGTCGCTGGGCATCCCGCAGTGGAAGGTGATCGTGCAGGTGCTGTACCGCAGCGCGTCGGCCGGCATCATCACCGGCATCCTGCTGGCGCTGGCCCGCATCTCCGGCGAGACCGCTCCGCTGCTGTTCACCGCTTTCGGCAACCAGTACTGGAACAACAACATCTTCCAGCCGATGGCCTCGGTGCCGGTGGTGATGAACCAGTTCGCCGGCAGCCCGTATGAATCCTGGCAGGTGCTGGCCTGGGCCGGTGCCCTGGTGCTGACTGTCTTCGTGTTGCTGGTCAGCCTTGCCGCCCGCGGCATCCTGCTGCGCAACCGTATCTCCCATGACTGACCTTTCCGTGGACAACGCCATGAACGACCTTTCCAACGCCGTGCCGATGCAGCGCATCGCCGTGCCGTCCTCGCACGAGAGCCTGCACACGCCGTCGCCGGTGAAGCTGGCTGCGCGTGGACTGGACTTCTACTACGACAAGTTCCACGCCCTGAAGGGCATCAACCTGGAGATTCCGGAAAAGCGCGTGACCGCGCTGATCGGTCCCTCCGGTTGCGGCAAGTCGACCCTGCTGCGCATCTTCAACCGCATCTACGCGCTGTACCCGAAGCTGGAAGCGCGCGGTGAAGTGCTGCTGGACGGCGAGAACATCCTGTCGCCGAAGTACCCGATGAACCGCCTGCGCAGCAAGGTCGGCATGGTGTTCCAGAAGCCGGTGCCGTTCCCGATGACCATCTTCGAGAACGTGGCCTACGGCATCCGCCACCACGAGAAACTGAGCAAGGCCGACATGGCCGACCGCGTCGAGCAGGCACTGCGCCAGGGCGCACTGTGGGACGAAGTGAAGGACAAGCTGGGGCAGAGCGCGCTGGGCCTGTCCGGTGGCCAGCAGCAGCGCCTGTGCATCGCCCGTGCCGTGGCGCTGCGCCCGTCGGTGCTGCTGCTGGACGAGCCGACCTCGGCGCTGGATCCGATCTCGACCAGCCGCATCGAGCAGCTGGTGGAAGAGCTCAAGCACGAGTACACCATCGTCATCGTCACCCACAACATGCAGCAGGCCGCGCGCGTTTCCGACTACACCGCCTTCATGTACCTGGGCGACCTGATCGAGCACGACCGCACCGAAGTGATCTTCTCGCAGCCGTCGCAGCGGCAGACCGAGGACTACATCACCGGTCGCTTCGGCTGATCGACGCTGATCCTTCGCCACATGCCCCAGCCAGGCACGGCCTGGCTCTACCCGGATTGCAGACCATGAACCTTCCCAACGATCACATCGTCAAGAGCTACGACGAAGAGCAGCAGCGCCTGGTGGCCGAAATCGTGCGCATGGGCGAGATGGCCGTCGCCCAGCTCGAAGCGTCGATGGACGTGATCGAGAAGCGCGACGAGAACGCCGCCCATCGCATCATCGCCAACGACGAAGCCATTGATGCGCTGGAGCAGCAGATCAGCCATGACGTGATGCGCCTGGCCCTGCGCGGCCCGATGGCGCGCGACCTGCGCGAGATCCTCGCCGGCCTGCGCATCCCGGCCGACATCGAGCGTATCGGCGACTACGCGGCCAACGTCGCCAAGCGTTCGATCGCGCTGGGCAAGGTGCCGCCGCTGCCGCAGATCCAGGGCCTGCGTGCGCTGGGCCGCCTGGCCGCGCAGCAGGTCCGTCGTGCCATTGCCGCCTACCGCGACAACGACGCCGACGCCGCACTGGAACTGCGCGAGGACGACGCTCGCCTGGACGCGCAGTACACCGCGCTGTTCCGCGAGCTGCTGACCTACATGATGGAAGACCCGCGGAACATCACCCCGTGCACGCACCTGCTGTTCATGGCCAAGAACCTGGAGCGCGTGGGCGACCACGCCACCAACATCGCCGAGAACGTATGGTTCCTGGTGCACGGGGAGCAGCCGCTGCCGCCGCGCGAGAAGCGCGACGAGACCTCCAGCACCGGCCAGCCCTGACGCTGCACTGCAACACCGGAGTTGACTCCAAGGTGGCCGCTGTCCTGGTGACAGCGGCCTTCTTTTTTGGGGCGTTCCACCCGCGTTGTGGGCGCCGGGCTTGCCCGGTGCGAACCTTCCGGATGCTTCTGTAACAAACCTCACGAAAATTTGAGTTCTTGGCGAGGATTCGTTGAGTAGGATCGCTGCACCATCGTTTCCACCGGCATCCCTGCCGGCCATCCGGGCACCCGCCCACACCACCCAGGAGCACGACCGATGAGCAGTTCCAACAAGACCCTGTCCCTGCTGACTGCTACCGCCCTGGCCGCCGGCCTGGGCATGACCGCCAGTGCCTCGGCCCTGAGCATGAGCGACCTCGCCCAGGGCTACCTGGTTGCCGGGCAGGCAGCCAAGGCCAGTACCGACGCCAAGGCCGCCGACACCAAGATGGCCGCTGACGCGACCAAGCATGCCGAAGGCAAGTGTGGCGCCGACGGCAAGACCGCCGAAGGCAAGTGCGGCGCCGACAAGGGCAAGGCTGCCGGCGCTGCGGCAGGCGCCAAGGCCACGTCCGGCGACAAGAAGGCGGCCGAAGGCAAGTGTGGCGAAGGCAAGTGCGGTGGCAAGCACTGACGTCCGCGCCAGCGTCGTCAGCCCGCGGTCGCCGCTTCGTGCGGCGGCCGCCGGGTTGGGGCTGCGCCGGGCGCTGCTGCAGGAGCTGCGTGATGCACCGGCGGGCGACTTCGATTTCCTCGAATGCGCGCCGGAGAACTGGATCCATGTCGGTGGTCCTGCCGGGGATGCACTGGCCGAGCTGGCACAGCGCCATCCGCTCAGCTGCCACGGCCTGTCCCTGTCGCTGGGCGGCAGTGCGCCGCTGGATACCCGGCTGCTGGAACAGGTCGGCCAGTTCCTGGAAAAGCACCGCGTGCCGCTGTACAGCGAGCACCTGAGCTACTGCAGCGACGACGGCCACCTGTACGACCTGCTGCCGATTCCATTTACCGACGAAGCGGTACGCCATACCGCCGCACGCATCGCCCGTGTCCAGGACCTGCTGGGTCGCCGCATCGCAGTGGAGAACGTGTCCTACTACGTGGCGCCGGAGCCGGCGATGGACGAGCTGGCCTTCACCAACGCCGTGCTCGCCGAGGCCGACTGCGACCTGCTGCTGGACGTCAACAACGTCTACGTCAACGCCTGCAACCACGGCTACGACGCCGACACCTTCATTGCCGGGCTGCCCGCAGAACGCATCGTCTGCCTGCACGTGGCCGGGCACCTGGACGAGGCACCGGACCTGAAAATCGATACCCATGGCAGTGCGGTGATCGACCCGGTCTGGGCGCTGCTGGCACGCACCTATGCGCGCATCGGCCCGCGCCCTACCCTGCTTGAGCGCGATTTCAACTTCCCGCCCTACGCCGAACTGCAGGGCGAGCTGCAGACCATCCGTCGCCTGCAGGCGACGCACGCCGGGGGCGCACATGGCTGATGCTCCCGACACGCTGCGCGCGCAGCAGCACGCATTCACTGCCCATCTGCGTGATCCACAGGGCGTGCCGCCACCGGCCGGGCTGGAATCACGCCGGGTCGCGGTATACCAACGACTGCTGTTCAACAACCTGCTCGGCCTGTTGAGCAACGGCTTCCCGGTCTGCGTGCGCCTGCTCGGCGAACCGGCCTGGAGCGGACTGGTGCGCCAGTACTTCGCGACCCATCGCTGCCAGACACCGCTGTTCACCGAACTGGCCGCCGAATTCGTGCAATGGCTGCAGGCGCAGCCACAGCTGCCGCATCCGGCGTTGGCCGAACTGGCCCACTACGAGTGGGTGGAAACCGCGCTGTACCAGCTGGATGCCGAACCGCTGCCGGCGCAGGACGACACCGACCCGCTGCGGCTACCGCTGCAGCGCTCGCCGTTGGCATGGCCGCTGCTGTACCAGTGGCCGGTGCACCGGCTCGGTGCCGAGGACGCACCGACCGAGCCGCCGGCCGAGCCGACTGGCCTTCTGGTGCGCCGCGATGCCGACGGCGAGGTGCGATTCGCCGCGCTCAGCCCTCTGGCGGTGTTCCTGCTGTCCAGCATCGGCGAACAGCCTGGGCTGGAAGGACAAACCTACCTGCAGCAGCTGGCCAGTGGACACGGGCTGGCCGAGGATGCGCTGGCCGAACCCGGTGCCGCGCTGCTGCGGCAGTTCCTGCAGGCCGGCGTGATCGGCCCGCTCACAGCCCCTCCCTGACACACCTCATTCGCGGAGACCCCCTGATGAACCTTCCGACCCTGGCCACCGCGCGTGGCCAGCTGGACCGTCTCGCCCCCTGGTTGGCCCCGCTCGGCCTGCGCCTGCTGCTGGCCTGGGAGTACTTCGAATCCGGCCGCGAGAAACTGCACGGCCAGAACTGGTTCGCCGACCTGCAGGATGCCTTTCCGTTCCCGTTCGATCAGCTGCCGAGCACGCTGAACTGGCAGCTGGCGACCTGGTTCGAACTGGTCGGCGCGGCCTGCCTGCTGTTGGGTTTCGGTACGCGTTTCGCCGCCGCCAGCCTGCTGGTATTGACCGTGGTGGCCACCTACGCCGTGCACTGGCCGATGCAATGGGACTCGCTGGGCGACCTCGCGATGGGCTATGCGATCACTGACCAGGGCTTCGGCAACTTCAAGCTGCCGGTGCTCTTTATGGCGATGCTGCTGCCACTGATCTTCAGCGGCGCCGGTAGGCTGAGCGTGGATGCGTGGTTGGCACGGTGGCAGCCATCGGGCACGCCTGCGCGGCCAGCAGTCCGGTAGATGCCGATCTTGGTCGGCGCGCATCGTGCCAACCCAGGTTGGCACCTACCGGAATCCTGGGCGCGCGGTGCACCGGTAGGTGTCGACCTTGGTCGACACGCTCCTGCGCAGGGAGCCCGTGCGCCACAGGCTGGCCGGGCGCTCGAGGCCGCTCTGCTAGAATTCACGCATGAATGACCCCACTCCCGCACCTGCCGCCGCCTCCGATTCCGCAATCCCCCAGGCGCAGCGCGCGATGTCACAACGGTTCCGCGGCTTCCTGCCGGTGGTGGTGGACGTGGAAACCGGCGGCTTCGACAGCCAGCGCAACGCCCTGCTGGAAATCGCCGCGGTGCCGATCGAGATGGATGAGAACGGCCTGCTCTACCCCGGCCAGACCGCCAGTGCCCATGTGGTGCCGGCCGAGGGCCTGGAGATCGACCCGAAGTCGCTGGAAGTGACCGGCATCATCCTCGACCACCCGTTCCGGCTGGCCAAGGAAGAGAAGGCCGCACTGGACCACATCTTCACCCCGGTACGCGCGGCGATGAAGAAGTACGGCTGCCAGCGCGCGATCCTGGTCGGCCACAACGCCCATTTCGACCTGGGCTTCGTCAACGCCGCCGTGGCCCGGACCGGCCACAAGCGCAATCCGTTCCATCCGTTCAGCGTGTTCGACACCGTCACCCTGGCCGGCATCGCCTACGGGCAGACGGTGCTGGCGCGTGCAGCCACGGCCGCCGGGTTGGGCTGGGATGCGAACGAAGCGCACAGTGCGGTGTATGACACCGAACAGACCGCACGATTGTTCTGCACCATCGCCAACGCCTGGCCGCGGTAAGACAGCCAGCGGCGGAGCCCCTCGTGGCGTGAAGCAAATCAGCGGTCGGGCCGGACAAGGTGGGTTCGCGGGGGACGCCGTGAACCCGCCCCTGGGGGCATAGCCGCACTTCTCTGGTGGGTGCCGACCGTTGGTCGGCACCGCCGGTTGGTACGACAACACCAGTAGATCCACGCCATGCGTGGATGCGATCAACCAATACTCGTACGATCGCGGCCGTCGCTCTTGGCGCGGTACAGCGCGCGGTCGGCGCGCTGGTACAGCAGCGCCGGGGTGCGGTCATCGGCATCCAGTTCCACAAGGCCTGCGCTGAAGGTCACGCGCAGGCCCGCTACACCGGCCCAGTCGGGGTGGTCATGGAACAGGCCGCGCAGGCGCGCGCACAGCTGCGCGGCTTCTTCCAGGCGGGTGTCGTTGAGCAGCAGCGCGAACTCCTCGCCACCGGTACGCGCGGGCAGGTCCGAGTCGCGGCAGGCCGCGGCGATCAGCCTGGCCACCTGCACCAGCACCGCATCGCCGATGCTGTGGCTGTGGCGGTCGTTGACGTCCTTGAAGTGGTCGATGTCCAGCACCACCAGGCACAGCGGGTGGCCGCTGCGCTGTGAACGGGCGAAGTCGCGCGCCAGCGTTTCATCGAAGGCACGGCGATTGGCCAGCCCGGTCAGCGCATCCTCGCGCGCTTGCCGCTCAAAGGCCTCGGCCTGCCGTGCAAGGCGCTCGGCCAGCTCGGTCTTTTCCTGGTTCAGCGCCTGCAGGTGCACGGTCTTGGCCTGCAGGTCGAAGGTTGCCTCGTCCACGCGCCGTGCCAGGCGCAGGTTGCTGGCCTTCAGCTGCTGCAGCAGCAGGCGGTACAGCACCACCAGCCCAGCCAGCAGCAACAACCCGCCCAGCAGCTGCACGCTGCGGCGTTGCCACCAGAACGGCTCCACCGTGAAGCTCCACACGGCTTCCTGCTGGCCCCAGGCCCCGCCTGGATGCGCCGCCGACACGTGCAGGGTGTAGTCACCCGGAGGCAGGCCGACGAACTCGACGCTGCGCTGCGGGCCGCGCTCGACCCAGCCGGTGTCCAGGCCATCCAGCCGCGTGCGATAGCGGATCCGGTCCGACATCAGGTAACTCAGGCCCACATAGCTCACCGCCAGACGTCGGCCGCCGGGAATGTAGTTGCGATCCGGGCCCTCCCAATGCACGGGTGCGCCATCCACCTGCACGCTCTCGATCGCTGCCGGCGGTGATGGGCGCTCGCGGAAGCGCTGCAGGCGTAGCGGGTCGACGGTGCTCAGGCCTCCGGCGGTGACCACCCAGAAGGTGCCGTCCTGGCGCAGGATGGCCGATGGCCCGGAGCTGCCGTTGGCCTGCGCGTTGGCCATGCCGTCGATCTCGTTGTAGCGCTCCACCACCACTCGTGGTGCGCGGCCATCGGCCACGGCATTGAGGGTCGCCATGTCGGTGCGCAGCACGCCGCGGTTGCTGCTGATCCACACGTTGCCAAGACGATCCGGCACCAGCTGGAACACCGCATCCACCGGCATGCCCTGCTCCAGGCCGACGCGCGCCAGCTTTCCGCCGAGCCAACGGTACAGGCCGCGGTCGCTGCTGATCCACATCGCGTCGCCCAGCTGGTGGAAACCGAACACACTGCGGCCCCCGCCCATCGGTGCCAGGTCGATCGACTGCACGTGGTCGCCACGCAGCACGCGGATGCCCTCGATGGTGCCGATCCACAGGTTGCCCTGGTGGTCATGCTCGAGTGCGGTGATGAGGCCACCGGGCATGCCCGGGGCAGTCGACACCTGCACTCGGTCGCCGTCGATGCGTACCACGCCCTTCTGCGTACCCGCCCAGACCCTGCCCTGCGGATCGACACTGATCGCGCGGATGTTGCCACCCGGCATGCCGTCGGCTGCCGCATAGTTGTGGCGGAGACTGCCATCGCGGTCCAGCCGGTAAACGCCGTCGCCGAACGTACCGACCCACAGGTCGCCGTCCGGCCCCTGCGCCAGACTCAATACCGATGGCGCCTTGCCGCCGCGGTTGTGCAGGGGAACCGCGCGGAAGCGGCCATCGGGTGTCTGCAGGTCGAGACCACTGGCACTACCGACCCACAACTGGCGGTCGCGGTCCTCCAGCACCGTGCGCACATAGTCGCCACTGAGGCCATCGCGCTCGGTGTAGCTGCTGAACAGTGTTTCGCGCAGGCGGTACAGGCCACCGTTGGCCCCCACCCAGATGCTGCCTTCGGCATCCTCGCGCAGGCTGACCACGCGCCCGCCCGGCAGGTTCAGGCCGGCCGGCAATCGTTCCAGACCATGCGCCGAGATCCGCAGCAGGCCCTGGTTCTCGGTTCCCAGCCACAGGTCGCCGTGCCGGTCCTGCAGCATCGAGGTCATGTGCAGCTGTCCCGGCAGCCGGTGCACCAGCACCAGCTGATCGTCCTCCACGCGGTACAGGCGCTCGCCAGCGACGATCCACAGCGCGCCATCAGGAGCCCGGTACGGCCAGGACAGGCCGGTGCCGGCACCCAGGCCCCACGCCGCGGGCGCGCGCTTGAGCACGCCGTCGTTGTCGCGCAGCACCAGCCCGTCAAGCGTGCCAACCCAGACCCGGTCCTGCGCATCGACCACCAGCTTGGTGAAGCTCATCGCCATCGGCAGGTCGGCCGCCGGCGCCTGGTAGACGATGCCCTTGTCCGGCGTGAGATAGCCGATGCCCTTGCCTTCGTACAGCAGCCACAGGCGCCCCTGGCTGTCCATCTGCATGGACTGGATCAGCACCTGCGGGGTGTCGGCCTGATGCTCCCAGACCCGCCACTGGCCGTCGTTGCCACGATGGCTGACGTTACCGCGCGAATCACTGATCCACAGCCCTCCCTGCCGATCGACCAGCAGTGCGCCGATGCCGTTGTCGCGCAGCCCCGGGCGGGTGCTGCGGTCGAACACGGTGAAATCCAGGCCGTTGTAGCGGACCAGGCCTTCCCAGGTGGCAAACCACAGGTGCCCCTCGGGGGTCTGCGCGATATCGCGCAGGGAGTTGTGCGGCAGGCCATTGCGCGAGGTCCACACGTCGATGGCGTAGTCGCGCAGCGGCGGCGCGCCCTCCTGCGCGGCCAGCGGCAGCGCCAGCACCAGCAACAGCCACAGCAGACCGCGCTGCAGTGCCTGCCTGGCCTTCGAAACGCGGCGCTCCACCCAGCACCCGTTGTCCCCTGACCTGCCCATCAGCTCGGCGGCAGTGGCCGGTAGCGGCTGCAGGGCATGACAGCAAGCGGGAACGACCGGGCAACGCGGAACGGCGTGCCGTCAGGAACGGGCTGACTCATCGGGGAGAAACTGGGGAGATGCGCAGATGATAGGCCAAACCCTGGCCCCGGCGTCATCGCGTGCGTCCGGCGGGGCTCAGCCGGGCCGGCCAGGCGGCACCACCTGCGCACTGGCCGGCCACTGCACCACCGCCTCCAGACCGCCCTCGGCACGGTTGCGCAGCCACAGCCGCGCGCCATCCTTCTCGGCCAGGGCGCGCGCGATGGTCAGGCCCAGCCCGGCGCCGCCGGTTTCCCGCGAACGCGAGGTTTCCACCCGCACGAACGGGTCGAACACGGCCTCCAGCTGGTCTTCCGCCAGGCCCGGGCCATCGTCGGACACCATCGCCGTGATCGTGCCGCCGCTGCGTTCCACCCGCACGCGCACGCGGTGGGCATACATCACGGCGTTATCCACCAGGTTGGAGAACAGACGGTGCATGGCCAGCGGGCGCAACATCAGCACCGCACCGGTGCCGCCCTCGAAGACCACGTCGGCACCACCCTCTGCGGCGTCTTCCACGATGCTTTCCAGCAGCGAATCCAGATCCAGCGCGGCGCGCTGCTCGGCGCTCTCGGCACTGCGGGCCAGCTCCAGCCCTTCGCGCACCAGTGCCTGCATCGCCGCCAGATCGCCGATCAGGCGCTCGCGCAGCACCTCGTCGCTGACGTTCTCCAGGCGCAGGCGCAGGCGGGTCAACGGGGTCTGCAGGTCATGGGTGATCGCCGCCAGCATCTGCGTGCGTTCGGCCAGGTGCCGCTGCAGGCGGTGCTGCATGGCATTGAAGGCCTCGGCGGCGCGCTGCACCTCGCGCGGCCCGCGCAACGGCAGTGGATCGCGCTGCAGATCGTCGCCGAGATCCTCCGCGGCTGCCGCCAGCTCCTGCAGCGGCGCACTGGCCATGCGCGCAACGATATAGGCCAGCACCGCGATGGCCAGCACCAGCAGGGTCAGGAACCACGGGTCCACGGCCAGAATGCCGTTGTGGGCCACTGCTGGCGAATCCAGCGCCAGCTTCAGCAGCGTACCGTCGTTGAGCGTTACATCGACCGCGCGGCACTTGGGCGGAATGAAGGCCGGATCGCGCTCACGCGGATGCCGTCGGTGCCCCGGCGGCGGTGGCGGCAGCAGATCCTGCAGCTTGGGAATGCAGGAACGGAACGAGGTGAAATGCACATGCGCGCGCGACACCGGGCCGGGCCGGTCATCCAGGACTTCCATCAGTGCGGTATCCGCCCGCCCCAGGCGCGCGCCGGGCTGCAGCGCACGCACGCTGGGCCCACCGATCTCAAGCAGTCGCTCGCGCAGTTCGGGATTGCCATCGAGCAGGTTGACGTAGCCCTGCAGGCGGTCGGCGATGCGGTTCAGGTTCTGCCGCTCGAACTCCTGCTGGCGTTTGGAGGTGGCCAGCATGGTCGCGCCGATCGCAGCCACGCTCATGCCCAACAGCAGGATGACGAACAACCGCCCGACCATCGAGGACAGGAAATGGCGCAGGCGCTTCATGACGGCTTATTCCAGGTTCACCGAGGAGGCCAGCACGTAGCCTTCGTTGCGCACGGTCTTGATCAGGCCATCCGGGCCACCGTCATCGCCCAGCTTGTTGCGCAGGCGGCTGACCTGCAGGTCGATCGCGCGATCCTGCGCCTCGTAGTTGCGGCCGCTGCTGAGCGCGACCAGCTGTTCGCGCGACAGCACCTTGTTGGCATGCGCGATGAACACGCGCAGCAGGCGGAACTCGGCACCGGACAGCACTACCACGCGGTCGTCCGGATCGACCAGGTGGCGATGCTCCAGGTCGAACACCCAGCGCGAGAAACGCGCACGGCGCACCGCCAGCGGCTCCAGGTTGGCCGGCAGCGCCTCGGTCCGGCGCAGCACGTTGCGGATGCGCGCCAGCAGCTCGCGCGGTTCGAACGGCTTGGCCAGGTAGTCGTCGGCGCCCATTTCCAGGCCGAGCACGCGGTCGATCGGCTCGGCGCGCGCGGTCAGCATGATCACCGGCGTGTTCGAGCGCGCCCGCAGGTCGCGACACAGGGTCAGGCCATCCTCGCGCGGCAGGTTGAGGTCGAGCACGATCAGGTCCACGTGTTCGCGGTCCAGCAGCTGGCGCATGGCGGTGCCGTCTGCGGCCGTGCTCACCTGGTAGCCGGCGCGGCCGAGCTGCTCGGCCAGCAGGGTGCGGATGTCGTTGTCGTCGTCGACGATCAGCAGTCGATGCATCGTGTTTTCAGTCTCCATGTCGCGATCATCCCGTGTCGGCAGCTGAACCGCATCCGGGGCAATGCGTACCAGTGTATCCAGCCATGAGCGGGATACCTGTGGTTACGCGTATTCGCCGACAGTGTTACATAGAGACATACCCCGAGGATTGAGCCGCCTGTCGCCCGGTCTTCACAATGCCCACCAACGCCGCCGCCGCGGCCCCGAGAGTGAAGCCACGACGTGACGTTCCGCCTGTTGCCCGCGACCCGCCGTGGTCGCCTGATACTGATCGCCCTGCTCGCCCTCATCGTGGCCGTCGCCGCTTGGTGGCTGCTGCGCAAACCCGCCGCCCCGGCGGTGGCGACCACGCCGGTCAGCCGCGGCGACATCGAGCAGACCGTGGAAGCCACCGGCGTGATCGACGCCTACAAGCTGGTCAGCGTCGGTGCGCAGGCCTCGGGCCAGATCAAGTCGCTGAAGGTACAGCTGGGCGATACCGTGAAGGAAGGCGACCTGATCGCCGAGATCGATGCCACCACCCAGCAGAACCAGGTGCTCAACGCGCAGGCTTCGCTGGACCAGGTCACCGCCCAGCGCGCCGTGCAGCAGGCCACCCTGCGCCAGGCCGAACTGGAGTTCGCGCGCCAGCAGCAGATGCTGGCGGCCGAGGCCACCTCGCGCCAGGAATACGATGCCGCCGAAGCACAGCTGAAAACTGCCCGCGCCCAGCTGCAGTCCTACGAGGCGCAGATCAAGGGCCGCCAGACCGAGCTGGGCACCGCCCGCGCCAACCTGGCCTACACCCGCATCACCGCGCCGATGGATGGCACCGTGGTGGCGGTGGTGGCCGAGGAAGGCCGCACCGTGAACGCCAACCAGACCGCGCCCACCATCGTGATGCTGGCGCGGCTGGACGTGGTCACGGTCAACGCCGAGATCTCCGAGGCCGACGTGGTCAAGATCAAGGCCGGCATGCCGGTGTACTTCACCACCCTGGGTGACCCCGACCGCAAGTACCACGCCACGCTGCGCCAGATCAATCCGGCGCCGGCCTCGATCGCCAACGAGAACTCGTCCAGCTCCAGCAGTTCGTCCAGCTCCAGTTCCAGCAGCGCGGTCTACTACAACGCGCTGTTCGACGTGGAAAACCCGGACGGCACCCTGCGCATCGACATGACCGCGCAGGTCTCGGTACTGCTCAAGCAGGCCAAGGACGTGCTGATGGTGCCGGCGGTGGCGCTGGGACCGAAGCGCCGCGGCGACGAGCGCATGGTGAGGGTGCTGGACGACAAGGGCCAGCCGCAACCGCGCAAGGTCACCGTGGGCATCAACAACGGCGCCTCGGCCGAAATCCTGTCCGGGCTGAAGGAAGGCGAACGCGTGGTGGTGGGCGAAGCCGGTGCGGCCGGTGCCAGCGCCGGCGGCGGCAACCGCGGCGGCATGCAGATGCGGGTCGGCGGCCCGGGCATGGGTCCGCGCCGATGAGCACGAAGGCGCCGCTGCTGCGCCTGCGCGACCTGCGGCGCGAATTCCCGGCAGGCGATGATGTGATCGCCGTCCTGCGCGACGTCAACCTGGATATCCACGCCGGCGAGATGGTGGCGATCGTCGGCCAGTCCGGCTCGGGCAAGTCGACGCTGATGAACATCCTCGGCTGCCTCGATCGCCCTACCCGCGGCAGCTACCAGGTGGCCGGCCGCGAAACCGGCAGGATGGCGCCGGATGAACTGGCCGAACTGCGCCGCGAGCATTTCGGCTTCATCTTCCAGCGCTACCACCTGCTGGGCGACCTGGATGCGCGCGGCAACGTGGAGGTACCGGCCGTGTATGCCGGCAGCCCGGGCGCAGTGCGCAACGCGCGCGCCGAGCAGCTGCTGCAGCGGCTGGGCCTGGGCGACCGCATGCACCACAAGCCGGGCCAGCTGTCCGGTGGCCAGCAGCAGCGCGTGTCGATCGCACGTGCGCTGATGAACGGCGGCGAGGTGATCCTGGCCGACGAACCGACCGGCGCGCTCGACACGAAATCCGGCGAGGAAGTGATGGCGATCCTCGGCGAGCTGCACGCGGAAGGCCACACCATCATCATCGTCACCCACGACATGAGCGTGGCCGAACACGCGCAGCGCATCATCGAAATCCGCGATGGCGAGATCATCGCCGACCGCACCAATCCGAACGCACCGACCTACCGCGCGCAGCGCGAGGCCAGCACCGGCGTGGCCCGCGGCAACAGCTGGCGGGCGGCCCGTGACCGCTTCACCGAAGCGTTCCGCATGGCCCTGCTGGCGATGAACGCACATCGGCTGCGCACCTTCCTGACCATGCTCGGCATCATCATCGGCATCGCCTCGGTGGTCTCGGTGGTGGCGCTGGGCAATGGCTCGCAGCAGCAGATCCTGCAGAACATCAGCGCGCTCGGCACCAACACCATCGACGTCTATCCCGGCCGTGGTTTCGGTGACATGCGCTCGGCGCGGGTACAGACGCTCAAGGCCAGCGATGCCGATGCACTGGCAAAGCAGAGCTACGTGGACAGCGCCACCCCCAGCGTGTCGACCTCGGTCACCGCGCGTTACCGCAACCAGTCCTCCACCGCCCAGGTCAGTGGCGTCGGCGAGCAGTTCTTCCGGGTCAAGGGCGTGACCCTGCTCAGCGGCAGCTTCTTCGATACCGATGCGGTGAAGGGCCTCGGCCAGGTGGCGGTGATCGACGAGAACACCCAGACCCAGTTCTTCCCCGATGTCGATCCGGTCGGCCAGGTGATCCTGCTCGGCAACGTACCGGCACGCGTGGTCGGCGTGGCCAAGCGCCAGAGCTTCGGCTTTGGTGGCAGCACCAGCCTCAGCGTGTGGGTGCCCTACACCACGGTGATGTCGCGCATGCTCGGCCAGAGCCACGTTTCCAGCATCACCGTGCGCGTGGACGACGACACGCCGATGGATGCGGCGCAGGAAGCGATCACCCGCCTGCTGACCCTGCGCCACGGCACCGAGGACTTCTTCCTCAGCAACAGCGCCGAGATCCGCCAGACCATCGAGCAGACCACGCGCACGATGACCCTGCTGATCGGCGCCATCGCCGCCATCGCGCTGCTGGTCGGCGGCATCGGCGTGATGAACATCATGCTGGTCTCGGTGACCGAGCGCACCCGCGAAATCGGCGTGCGCATGGCGGTGGGGGCACGGCAGAGTGACATCCGCCAGCAGTTCCTGATCGAAGCGGTGCTGGTGTGCCTGCTCGGTGGTCTGCTCGGCATCGGCCTGGCCCTGCTGCTGGGCTCGATGATCGGCCGCTTCGCCAGTGACTTCCAGGTGCTGTTCTCCACCGCCTCGATCGTTGCCGCGTTCGCCTGCTCGACCCTGATCGGCGTGGCATTCGGCTTCCTGCCCGCGCGCAACGCCGCGCAGCTGGACCCGGTGGAGGCCCTGGCCCGCGAATGAAGATGATGACCCGACTGCCCTTCCCTGCTCCCTCGCGCCTGCTGCTGGTGGGCGCTGTTCTGCTTGCCCTCTCAGGCTGTGCCTCGGTGGGCCGCTACCCGGTGCAGGCCCCCGACGTGGCGGCCAGCTACGGCCGTGGCGATGCCACCCTCAACGCACCGGCCGACGACCCGCGCAGCAGCCTGGATACACCGGGCCGCGACATCCGCCAGGACAGCTGGTGGACGGGCTTCGGCGATGAACGACTGAACCGCCTGGTGGCGCAGGCGCTGGCCGCCAACAGCGATCTGGCCGCCGCTGGCCTGGCCGTGCAGCGGTCGCGCCTGCAGGCCGGCCTGGCCAGCAATGCGCTGTGGCCGCAGCCTTCGTCGTCCGGCGTCAGCGGCAATGCCAGCCGCGCCACCGATCAGGCCGACGACTGGCGCCGCAGCTATTCCACCGGCGTCTCGCTGGGCTGGGAGGTCGATCTGTGGGGCCGTCTGCGCACCCAGCGCGACATCGCCCGCTGGGAAGCCGAGGCCAGCGAGGAAGACCGGCAGAACACCGCGCTGCTGGTGATCGGCGACACCATCACCCAGTACTGGAACCTGGCCTATCTCAACCAGTCCATCGCCACCGGCCAGGCCAACCTGGAGCGGCTGGAGCGCACCCGCGACCTGGTGCAGGCCCGCTTCGATGCTGGTGCGGTATCGCGCCTGGAAGTGCGCCAGGCGCTGCAGAACCTGCAGTCGCAGCGCTCCTCGCAGAGCGCGCTGGAACAGCAGCGGGTGGAGGTGCGCAATGCACTGACCGTGCTGCTGGACGGCACGCCCTGGCCGCAGCAGGACGAACCGCAGGACCTGCTGGGCGCACGCAGCCCCGGGATCAACGAAGGCCTGCCGGCCGAGCTGCTCGGCCGCCGTCCCGACCTGCGCGCGGCCGAACTTCGCCTGCGCAACAGCCTGAAGACCATCAAGGTGACCGCTACCCAGTACTACCCGGCGCTGAGCCTGACCGGCAGCCTCGGCTCCAGTGCAACGTCGCTGGGTGACGTGCTGCGCAACCCGGTGGCCACGCTGGGCGCCGGCCTGTCGCTGCCGTTCCTCAACCTGCAGCGCGCACAGCTGGATACCGACATCGCCGGCACCAGCTATCAGATCGCCGCGACCAATTTCCGCAAGACGCTGTACACCGCGCTGTCGGAAGTGGACAACGCGCTGTCGGCACGAGAGCAGCTGGCGCGCCAGGTGGCGGCCTCGCAGGCGTCGTACGACGAAGCAGTGGAAGTGGAGCGCGCGCAGGAAGTGCGCTACCGCGTAGGTGCCACCGACCTGCGCACCTGGCTGGAAGCGCAGCAGACCCGGCGTGATGCCGAGCTGTCGCTGGCGCGCGTGCGCCAGGGCCAGCTGAACAACGACGTCACCCTGTTCAAGGCACTGGGCGGCAGCGCGGGGTGAGGCGGCAAGGGCGCCAACCCGGGTTGGCGACTACCCGGTGGGTGTCGACCTTGGTCGACACGGCAACGATCCGGTAGGTGTCGACCTTGGTCGACACGGCAACGATCCGGTAGGTGTCGACCTTGGTCGACACGGCAACGACCCGGTAGGTGTCGACCTTGGCCGACACGGCAACGGCCCGGTAGGTGTCGACCTTGGTCGACACGGCACATGGAAAAGAGATCCGACCCCGAAATCAACCGCGCTGGCGCACGGCCTCGAACAGGCTGACGCCCGCGGCGACGGAAACATTCAGGCTCTCGATCTCGCCCGGCATCGGGATCTTGACCAGGCCATCGCAGTTCTCGCGGGTCAGGCGGCGCAGGCCATCGGCCTCGCCACCCAGCACCAGGGCAATGTTGCCCTTCAGGTCCAGCTGGTAGAGCGAAGCGGTGGCTTCGCCGGCCAGGCCGTAGATCCACACGCCCTGCTTCTGCAGGTCCTTCAGGCAGCGCGACAGGTTGGTCACCGCCACCACCGGGATCAGATCGGCGGCACCGGCCGAGGTCTTGCGCACGGTCGCGTTCACCGTGGCCGACTTGTCCTTGGGGATGATCACGGCAGTGGCGCCTGCGGCAGCCGCCGAGCGCAGGCAAGCGCCAAGGTTGTGCGGGTCCTGCACTTCGTCCAGCACCAGCAGCAGGGCCTTGCCCTCGGCTGCGGTGACCAGGCCCTCCAGCTCGTTCTCGCTGTAAGTGCGGGCGGCGGCATAGCGAGCGGCCACGCCCTGGTGGCGTACCGAACCGCCGACACCGTCCAGCGCCTGGCTGTTCACCTTGCGCACGTCGATGCCCTTGCGGCGGGCGTTTTCCTCGATCTCGGTCAGGCGCGGGTTCTTCGCACCGGCCTCGACCAGCACTTCGCGGACGTTCTCGGCGTCGTTCTCGATGGAGGAGGCGACGGCGTTGACGCCGACGATCCACTGGCTGTTCTTGCTCATGCGGGCGGGGACCGGAAAGGGGGTGGCTATGGTAGAGCATCGGCGGGCCGGGCGCTGCGGCGGGGCCGTGTTGAGCCGAGCCTGCGCTCGCTGCCCGGGCTGAGGCCGCGGCGACCTGCCAACCGAGCCTGGGCTCGGCGCTACAGGGGCGTTACCGGCTGCGCGGCGGCCAGTGCGGGGTGTCGTGGTCCGGGTGCTGATGGGACACGATGGTGGCCAGGAACTCCAGCGCCGCGATGTCTTCCTCGGTACGACGGGCCGGCAGGCTGGCCAGCGTATCGACGAACGGCAGCTTGCGCTCGACCCCGTACTGGATCGTCGGCGGCAGGCGCTCGGGTTCGTCAAAGGCACCGGCCGCCACCGCCACACCGTCCGGCGCCTCGTAGCTCAGCGGCGTGCCGCAGTCGGCACAGAAGCCCCGGCGCACCACGTTGGAGGACTGGAAATAGCGCGGCTGGCCACGGGTCCAGCTGAACTGCACGCCGCGCACCGACACCAGCGGTGCGTAGTAGGCACCGAAGGCCTTCTGGCACATCCGGCAATGACAGATCGAACTGTCGGTCAGCGCGCCACGCACCTGGAAGCGGATCGCGCCGCACTGGCAGCCGCCACTGTATTCGGGTTGGCCCTGCATGCGATGTCTCCTGGTAGTGCCGGCCGCTGGCCGGCAACCCGTCGGTGCCGAGGGTGCCATGGATGCCGGCCAGCGGCCGGCACTACCACGGTCATCAGTATTTCTCTTTCTTCCGCTTGGCCGGCTTGCCACGCTCGGGCAGCGGCGGCAGGCCATCGCCTTCGTCCTCGCCCTTGTGCTCGACCAGGCGGAAGTCGATCTTGCGCTCTTCCATGCTGGCCTTCAGTACCAGGATCCGCACGCGATCACCCAGACGGTAGCTGCTGCCGCGGCGTTCGCCGGTCAGCGTCTTGCGCGTGGCGTCGAACTTGTAATAGTCCTGCGGCAGCTGGGTCACGTGCACCAGGCCCTGCACCTTCGACTCGTCCAGTTCCACGAACAGGCCGAAGCTGGTCACGCCGCTGATCACGCCATCGAACTGGCCACCCACGTGCTTTTCCATCCACGCCGCGCGGTAACGCTCGTCGACCTCGCGTTCGGCTTCATCGGCACGGCGCTCGCGCTCGGAGCACTGCAGCGCCAGCGCAGCCATTTCGCGCGCGTTGTAGGTGAACTTGTCCAGCGGTTTGCCGGACAACGCGTGCTTGATCGCGCGGTGTACCAGCAGGTCGGGGTAACGACGGATTGGCGAGGTGAAGTGCGCGTACGCCTCCAGTGCCAGGCCGAAATGACCGTGGTTTTCCGGGCTGTAGATCGCCAGGCTCTGGCTGCGCAGCAGCACCGATTCCAGCAGCGTGGCATCGGGGCGGTCGCGGATCTTCTTCAGCAGCTTGGTGTAATCGCCCGGGCGCACCTTCGACCATGGCGGCAGGCTCAGCTTGAACTCCTTGAGGAATTCCAGCAGGTCGGCGTACTTGGTTTCCGGCGGCTTCTCGTGGATGCGGTACGGGGCCGGCACATGGCGCGACAGCAGGTACTTCGCCGCCTCCACATTGGCCGCGATCATGCATTCCTCGATCAGCTTGTGCGCGTCGTTGCGCACCAGCATGCCGGCCTGGGTCACTTCACCGCGGTTGTCCAGCACGAAGCGCACTTCGCTGCTTTCGAACTCGATGGCGCCACGCTTGGCACGCGCCTTGGACAGGACCTTGTACAGCTGGTGCAGGCGCTGCACCTGCGGCAGCAGGTCGCCCATCCAGGCCTTGGTATCGGCATCGTCCTCGCCCACCGCCTTCCACACCTGGGTGTAGGTCAGGCGCGCATGCGAGTTCATCACCGCTTCGTAGAAGCGCGAATGCGTGACCAGGCCGTCGCGGTCGATCTGCATGTCGCAGACGAAGCACATGCGGTCGACCTTCGGCATCAGCGAACAGATGCCGTTGGAGAGCGTCTCCGGCAGCATCGGCACCACGAAGCCCGGGAAGTACACCGAGGTGGCACGCTTCTGCGCCTCTTCGTCCAGTGGCGTGCCGGGCCGGACGTAGTTGGAGACATCGGCAATCGCCACCACCAGCCGGAAGCCATCGGCGTTCGGCTCGCAGTACACCGCGTCGTCGAAGTCCTTGGCATCTTCACCGTCGATGGTGACCAGCGGCATGCTGCGCAGGTCCACGCGGTCGCCGATCATCGCCGGCTCGACCACCAGCGGCACCGAGGCGGCTTCGTCCAGCACTTCCTGCGGGAACTCGAACGGCAGTTCATGGCCGTGGATGGCGGTCTCCACCACCAGCGAGGCGGTCAGCTTGTCGCCGAGCACGGCGATGATGCGGCCGATCGGCGGGCGACGGCTGTCCGGCGCCTGGGTCAGTTCGCAGACCACCAGCTGGCCGTCGCGCGCACCACCGGTCTGGTCCGGCGGCACCTGCACGTTGCGCTGCACGCGCTTGTCGTCGGGCACCACGTAGTTGATGCCCATCTCGACGCTGAAGCGACCGATCAGACGGGTCATGCCGCGCTCCAGCACGCGGGCGATGCTGCCTTCGCGTCGGCCACGGTGGTCGATGCCGGTCACGCGGGCCAGCACCTTGTCGCCGTGCATGACCTTGCGCATTTCATACGGCGGCAGGAACAGGTCGTCGCCGCCCTCGACCGGGCGCAGGAAGCCGAACCCCTCCGGGTTGGCGATCACCACGCCGGTGACCAGGTTCAGGGTCTGGATCGGGGCGAAGCCGCCGCGGCGGTTCTGCACCAGCTGGCCGTCGCGGACCATGGCGCCGAGCCGGCGCGACAGTGCTTCGGCACGGTCCGGGGCGGTCAGGCCCAGGCGTGCGCCCAGTTCCTCTGCCGTCTGCGGCCCTTCGCAACGCTCCAGCAGGGCCAGGATGGCTTCGCGGCTGGCGATGGGCTGTTCGTACTTCTCTGCTTCGCGGGCGGCATAGGGATCGTCGATCACCTTGCCGGTCGGCGGCAACTTGCGGCCCGGGGCCGGGCCCGGTGCGTCGCTGCTGCGGACCTTGCGGCCACGCGGCGGTGCGCCGCCTTCATTCAATTCGGGGAACCAGCCCGGCAACGGCTTGCCCGGCTTGGTGGTGCGGGCCGTGCCCGCCTTGGCGCCCTTCTTCGGGGCCTGGCCGCGGGAGGTGCTCCCGCCCTTGCTTGGTTTTTTGGTAGTCATCGCCCTACATGGTAGCCGTTGACGGCGTGCAGAACGGGTCAGTGGCCGTCTTGACGGCCTTGCGTGAAAAATATTCAGGAAGTCGTTGACAGCCTGCGGATTCATCTTCACAATTGCGCCTCTGGAACGCCCAGGTGGCGGAATTGGTAGACGCACTAGTTTCAGGTACTAGCGGGTAAAACCGTGGAGGTTCGAGTCCTCTCCTGGGCACCAACGAAAAAACTCCTCGCTTCGGCGGGGATTTTTTTTGCCTGCAATCCAGCAACGGGGCCGAATTTCTTTCCGAAGGAAAGCGCTCCGCCCCCAAGCGAGTGAGATGGGGTCAGAGCCCGCTCCGCACGCGAAACGGGGGCCGACACCGGATCCAGAAAAAGTGTTGACACCCCCGTAACAACACCCCATAATATCGCTCCTCGACGCCCAGGTGGCGGAATTGGTAGACGCACTAGTTTCAGGTACTAGCGGGTAAAACCGTGGAGGTTCGAGTCCTCTCCTGGGCACCACGTCGAGAATGAGAAAAACCCGCGAGAGCGGGTTTTTTCATGCCCGGAATCCGGCATCAGAGCAGCGGCCGCAGCACCAGTTCCAGCCCGAGCAGCAGCAGGAAACCCAGGAAGCAGCCCCGGAACACCCGCGCACTGATGCGCTGCCGGATCACCTGCCCCAGCCACATGCCCAGCAATGCCGGCAGCACCGCCAGCGCACTCAGCCCCAGCTGCTGGATGCCGAATGCGCCGTGCAGCACCAGACCGGCGGTCAGCGAAATCGTTGACACCGTGAACGCCAGCCCCAGCGCCTGCACCAGCTCCTCGCGCTGCAACCCCAGCGACTGCAGGTACGGCACCGCCGGCATCACGAACACGCCGGTGGCGCCGGTCACCACGCCCGACAACGCCCCCACCAGCGGCCCCAGCCAACGCTCGCGCCGCTGCTGCACGCGGAACACCGGCGCAAGCAACGCATAGGCGGCATAGACCACCAATGCCACGCCCAACGCAACGCGCGACCAAGTGCGATCGACCCGCACCAGCAGCGCCGCCGAGCCCAGCGTCACCACCACCACGGCCAGCATCATCGGCCACAGGCGCCGCACGATACGGTCCAGTGACGGCCCGGACAACAGCTGCCACGCATTGGTGACGAAAGTGGGAATGAACAGCATCGACGCTGCCGCCACCGGCGACAGCGTGCTGCCCAGCAGCCCCATCGCCACCGTCGGCAACCCCATGCCAGTCACACCCTTGACCACACCGGCCAGCACGAACACCGCCACCAGCAGCACGTAGAAGTACATTGATTCATTCATGCCTTCATTGGATCGGCCGGCCGCTCGGCGCACAATGCGGTGTTTCCGGCCTTGCCTTCGGCTGATCCGAAGGCGCAGCCGTTGCGATGAGGGCATCACATGCGGATGGATATCGCCGACCTGCGCCTGTTCCTGGCGATTGCCGAGGCGGGCAGCATCACGGCCGGCGCAGCGCAGGCAAACCTGGCACTGGCGTCGGCCAGCGAACGCCTGCGCACGATCGAAGCCGATGCCGGCACCGCGTTGGTGAACCGGCACCCCCGCGGCGTCAGCCTGACCGAAGCCGGCGCCGCCCTCGCCCACCATGCACGATTGATCCTGCAGCAGCAGGCGCAGCTGCGCGGTGAACTGCAGGCGTTCGCGCACGGCGCGCGCGGCACACTGCATCTGTATGCCAACACCGCAGCACTGACCAACTACCTGCCTTCGCGGCTGGCACCGTGGCTGGCCGAACGCCCGCGCCTGCACGTGGAACTGCTGGAGCGCACCAGCCCCGAAGTCGTGCGTGCGATCAACGCTGGCCAGGCCGAAGCCGGCATCATCAGTGATGCGGTCGACGCTGCCGGCCTGCAGCAGCACGTGGTCGCCGAAGATCCACTGGTGATGCTGCTGCCCGCGGAACACCGCTTCGCATCGCGGCGCAGCGTGGCCTTCGCCGATGTTTCCGGCGAGACCTTCGTCGCGCTGGCCGACGGCAATGCACTGCAGGCCTACATCGAAGACCAGGCACGCGACATCGGGCGACGCCTGGACGTGCGCATCCGCATGAAGACGTTCGAAGGCGTGTGCATCATGGTCGGCCACGGCATTGGTGTCGGCATCGTGCCGCGTACCATCGCCCGCCAGCATCGACGCAATACGCGTACTGTTGCGGTTCCGCTTGCAGATGCTTGGGCACAGCGACGCCTGTGCGCCTGTTTCGCCGAATGGGCGCAGCTGTCACCGGCGATGCGCAGCCTGCTGCTTCACCTGGGCGTGCAGCCGCAGAAAAATGTGTGAAATGTTGTTGACACACTCTCTGCCGTCCCGCACAATTCATCTCCTGAGTCGCCCAGGTGGCGGAATTGGTAGACGCACTAGTTTCAGGTACTAGCGGGTAAAACCGTGGAGGTTCGAGTCCTCTCCTGGGCACCACGACTCAAGATGATCAAACCCGCGAAAGCGGGTTTTTTCGTTTCCGGGGTTTGGCGATCCTGGCATCGCAACCGCCACTCGGACTGTCGTATCTCGCACCGTCAGGGCGTCGTCTGCGGGTGCATACCTCCTCCCGGCGCGTCGTCACCGGACCTTGAACGGCCCCCTTTTGGGGCGCATTTCACGTTCCCCGTTCAATTCGTACTTTTCCTAGTCGAGATCCACCCGATTCCTTTTCGGTGGGAGGCAGATTTGCGGGAGCCGGTTGCAGGTGTATCGCCACGACCTGACCAGCGCCCCTCCTCTCCCCCAAAGGACGCACCAATGCAGCGCAGCATCATCTGCCCACACTGCCATACCGGCTCGAACCACGGCGTAAGCGTATGCGTGGGATGCCAGGCCGAGGTCCATTACGGCGCATCAAAGGAGGCCGTAATGCTTGTCTTTGTCGCCGCCATCATCTGCGGCGCACTTGTCGGCAGCCGATTTCAGGCCACTGCCGGCTGGCTCGCATGCGGCGCCGTACTTGCGGCGGGGATCTGGGCCATTTCCCGATTGTCTTCCGACCGGGTGGTGTTCAAACGCGTCTATCGCACGCGCTGAACCTGCGCCGTTGCACCACCCCGAGGGCAATGCCCGCGCGACCAGCGTCGCCCCAACAAAAACCCCGCCTCGCGGCGGGGTCAAAATACAGCACGGTGTTTCCAGGGAGTTTCAGTGTCCACCACCGGCGGCTGCACCCGCACCTGCGCCGAATGGCGGCTTGGCCAGCCACAGGAACGTAATGATCGCCAGGAAGATCCAGCCCAGCAGGAAGAAGATGTCGTTGAAGCCCATCTGCGATGCCTGGTGGTTGATCATGTTGTTCAGTACCGCTGCGCCGTGCTGCAGGTCGCCCTGCCCCATCGCCGTGACCTGGTCCTGCATGCCCGGCTGATAGGCCGAGATATGCTCGGTCAGGTCGGCATGGTGCACCTGGGTGCGCCGCGCCCACAGCCACGTCGTCAGCGACGCCGCGAAACTGCCACCCAGCGTACGCAGGAACGTGGCCAGGCCGGAGCCCGCCGCGATCTCGCGTCCATCCAGGTCCGACAGCAGGATCTGCAGCACCGGCATGAAGAACAGCGCGACGCCGATGCCCATGATCAGCTGTACGCCGGCCACGTGCATGTAGTCCACCTGCAGGTTGAAGTTCGATCGCAGGAAGCTGGTCATCGACAACACGATGAACGCGACCGTGGCCAGCATGCGCATATCGAAGCGCGACGCATACTTGCCCACGAACGGGGTCATGATCACCGGCAGGATGCCGATCGGCGCCGTCGCCAGGCCCGCCCAGATCGCGGTGTAGCCCATGTCACGCTGCAGCCACTGCGGGATCAGCAGCGCCACGCTGAAGAACGCCGCGTAGGCCACCACCATCGCCAGCGTACCGGCGCGGAAGTTGCGGTGCCGGAACAGCTTCAGGTCAACGATCGGATCCTTGTCGGTCAGCTCCCAGATCAGGAACACCGTCAGCGTCACCACCGCTACGCAGGCCAGCACCACGATCTTCATCGACGAGAACCAGTCCTCGTCGTTGCCCAGGTCGAGGACCAGCTGAAGCGCACCGACGCCGATCACCAGGGTGACCAGGCCGACGTAGTCCATCTTCGGCTTCTCGATCTGCTCCGGGCGCCCCTTCAGCTGGTTGCCCACCACCAGCGCAGCGAAGATGCCCAGCGGCACGTTGATCAGGAAGATCCACTCCCAGCTGTAGTTGTCGGTGATCCAGCCACCGAGGATCGGGCCACAGATCGGCGCAACCACCGTGATCATCGCCAGCAGTGCCAATGCCTGCCCGCGTTTCTCGCGCGGATAGATCGAGACCAGCAGCGACTGCGTGATCGGGTACATCGGGCCGGCAACGAACCCCTGCAGCGCACGCGACAGCACCAGCATGCCCATGCTCTGCGCCAGGCCGCACAGCAGCGAGGTGATGACGAAGGCAAGCGTGGCCCAGACGAACAGCTTGCGTTCGCCGAAACGGCGGCTGAGCCAGCCGGTCAGCGGCAGCGCGATGGCCGTGCTGACCGCGAACGAGGTGATGACCCAGGTCGCCTGCTGCGAACTGGCGCCGAGATTGCCGGCGATGGTCGGCAGCGAGACGTTGGCGATGGTGGTGTCGAGCACCTGCATGAACGAGGCCATCGCCAGGCCCACAGTGCACAGTGCGACGCTGGGCGGCAGGAACCCGGAGGCCGCACCCGGCGCCGCCGGTGCGCCCGGAGCGCCGGGCGCGGCTGGAGCTTGTGCGGACATGGCGACCTCAGCCCACCTTCGCCTGCTGCTGCGGCAGGTTGCCCTGGATGATCGTGTGGATCACCTCGTCGGCATCATGCAGCTGCTTGGCATACACGTCGGTGTCGAACACCGTGCCCTTGGCCGGAGTGCTCGGCAGCACTTCGCCCTTCTGGTCGCGCAGGCTCACTTCAGCCTTCATCGACAGGCCGATGCGCAGCGGGTGTTCGGCCAGCTGCTTGGCATCGATGGCGATGCGCACCGGCACGCGCTGCACGATCTTGATCCAGTTGCCGCTGGCGTTCTGCGCCGGCAGCAGCGAGAACGCGGAGCCGGTGCCCAGGCCAAGGCTCTGGATGCGGCCCTTGTACTTCACGTCACCGGCGTACAGGTCCGACTTCAGCTCCACTTCCTGGCCCAGGCGCATGTGGCGCAGCTGGGTTTCCTTGAAGTTGGCCTCGACCCACATCTGCTCGGTCGGCACCACGGCCATCAGGGCATTGCCCGGCTGCACGCGCTGGCCCACCTGCACCGAACGCCGGGCGACGTAGCCGGTGACCGGCGCGACGATGCCGGCGCGGGCGTTGTTGAGGAAGGCCTGGCGCAGCTGCGCGGCAGCCGCCTGCACGTCCGGCTGGGTGGCGATCACGGTGTCGTCGACCAGCGCGCGGTTGCGCTCGACGGTCTCGCGCGAGCCGGCCACGGCCGCTTCGGCGGCAGCCAGCTCGTCACGGGCATGGGCCAGTTCTTCATTGGAAATGGCGCCGGTGGCGGCCAGGTCCTTGCGGCGGGCGAAGTCTTCGCGCACGCGCTTCAGGGTCACCTGGCGGGCGTTCAAGTCCGCCTGGGCGCCTTCCACGCTGCGGTACAGACCACGGGTCTGGCGCACCGTCTTGGCCAGGTTGGCTTCGGCCTGCTGCAGTGCCACCGCGGTGTCGGACGGGTCCAGCTGGACCAGCAGCTGGCCGCGCTCCACGCGCATGCCGTCATCGGCGTTGATGGCGACCACGGTACCGGCCACCAGCGGGGTGATCTGCACCTGGTTGCCCTGCACGTAGGCATCGTCGGTCTCTTCGAACCAACGGCCGAACATGAAGTACCACAGCGCCAGTGCGGCAAGCAGCAGCACGACGATCACGAACAGGCCGCGCAGCAGGTTGCCGCGGCGGTTGGGGGCGGCCGGGGCCGCGGTGTCTTGGGTCTGGCTCATGGCGGGCGTCTTCAGGAATGCGAGGAATCGGAATGGGAGGCGATCGGTGCGCGGTCGGCGTCAGCGGGCTGGAAACCACCGCCCAGCGCCTTGCTCAGGCGCACCGAGGACTGCACCTGCTGCGACTGCAGGCCGGCCAGCTGCTGCTGCGACTGCAGCAGGGTGGACTGCGCGGTCAGCACGTCCAGGTAGCTGCCGATGCCGGCGCGGTAACGCTGCTGGGCCAGGTCGAAGGCCGAGCGTGCGGTATCGACCGCCTGCTGCTGCGAGTGCGCCTGCTGCGCCAGCGAGCGCACCGCGTTGACCTGGTCGGCGACGTCGCGCAGTGCGTCGAGCACGGCCTGGTTGTAGTTGGCCACCGCCAGGTCGTACTGCGCATCGGTGTTGGCCAGGTTGGCGCGCAGCTTGCCACCTTCGAAGATCGGCAGGCTCAGCGCCGGGCCGATGTAGGCGAAGGTGGAGCTGCTCTTCAGCAGGTCGCCCACGTTCGGGGCGACCACGCCAGCCAGCGCGGTCAGGTTGAAGCTCGGGTAGAACCTGGTCTTGGCAACCTTGATCTGCTTGTCGGCCGCTTCAACGCGCCAGCGTGCGGCCACGATGTCGGGCCGGCGGCCCAGCAGTTCGCTGGGCAGCACGCCCGGCAGCTGCAGCGCCAGCGGGTTCAGCGGCTGCGGGCGCTGGATCGACAGGCCGCGGTCCGGACCCTTGCCGACCAGCGCGGCCAGCGCGGTGCGGGCCGCGTCGATCCGCTGCTGTGCGGCCTGCACCTGCTGCTGCGCGGCCGGTACGCGGGCCTCGGCCTGGCGCACCTGCAGATCGCTGTCGATGCCGGCGCGGCGGCGCTGGCGGGTCAGTTCCAGCGACTTCTGCGAACGGGCCAGCTCTTCCTCGGCCACATCGTTGAGCTGCCACGCATAGGCGAGGTCGGCATAGGCCTGGGTGATGCCGGTGGACAGGTTCAGGCGTGCGGCCTGGGCCTCGACGGTGGCCGCATGCGCGCCATCCACGGCGGCTTCCCAGGCGGCGCGCTTGCCGCCCCACAGGTCCACGCCATAGCTGAAGTCGAAGGCGACCTGGCTGCTGCCGGCGTAATGGCCACCGATCTCGCTGCCTGCCATCGACTCAGGCAGGCGCAGCCCGGTATAGCCACCGGACACCGACAGGCTGGGCAGCTCATCGGCACGTGCGGTGCCGACCTGGGCCTGGGCCTGGCGCAGGCGCGCGTCGGCGGCGTCCAGGCTCGGGTGGCCGGCCAGGCCCTCGGCGACCAGCGCGTCCAGCTGCGCATCGCCCAGCGCCTTCCACCAGTCCTGCGCCGGGAAGCCGGTGGCGCTGAGGTCGGTGTCGGCCAGGGTGCGTTCGCTGTGCAGGCTGTCCACGTCAAGCACGTGGCCCTGCGGGTTGAGACCACGACTGCTGGCGCAGGCGGCCAGGGCCAGGGCCAGCGCTGACACCAGCAGCGCGCGCCCGGACCGGCGGAGAGTGGAATGCGGGATCGGGTTCATGGGGTCGTCAGGGAATCGCGGATTCGGGTAAGGAGGGACAGCAGCAGCGTGCGCTCGTCGGCGGAAAGATCACGCAGGGCGTAATCCATCACCGCGTCGCCACGCAGCTTCAACCGCGCCCACAATGCGCGGCCTTCATCGGTCAGCACGATCTGCAGCGCACGCCGGTCCTGCGCATGCGGTTCGCGGCGGACGCAGCCCAGTGCCTCGAGCTTGTCCAGCAGGCGGGTGACTGCGCTGGGTACCTGGTCGATGGCCTGGGCCAGTTCGTTGGCCGTGCACGGGGCCATGTGCGAGAGCACCTTCAACCCGATGTAGTGGGTGAAGCCGATCCCCAGGTCTTCTTCAGCCATGGACGCGTCGAGTTGCCGGACCAGGCCGTCGCGCACCTGGCGCAGCAGCAGCCCGAAGCTGGGGGGAGTGGTTGCAGGACAGATCATGGGGGAGCATTCTCTTCCAAAAAAAATATTTCTCAATGGAAATATTCGATCTGGCATCGAATGCTGTGTTGCAGCAGTGGGCTGGATCAATGAAGGCGCCTACCTTAATGATCTGGTCAGGTGGCCCGGTAGTACAATTCAGCCAATGGATGACACATTTCAGCCAGCGAACATGATGAACAAGGCAGAAATTCCCGCTCCCAAG
The DNA here is from genome assembly GCF_059368435.1 of Stenotrophomonas sp. YJH_SMC_54. Taxonomy (NCBI): domain Bacteria; kingdom Pseudomonadati; phylum Pseudomonadota; class Gammaproteobacteria; order Lysobacterales; family Lysobacteraceae; genus Stenotrophomonas; species Stenotrophomonas sp. YJH_SMC_54. The sequence continues at coordinate 169,448 of NZ_JCAFRS010000006.1, forward strand.
CGCCTGCTCAGGGACGACGCACTGGATTGGTTCGAGCGCAACGATGGCCCACCGGTGGTCGCTTTCCGCTTCGACAGCCCGCAGGGGCTGGTCCGGGAAGTGGACTGGCACCACCACCAGCGCGCCCAGCTGATCTGTGTCGAGCGTGGCCTGCTGACCACCCGCACCTCGCACGGGACGTGGTCGCTGGCGCCGGGTTCGGCCGGCTGGATGCCGCCGCTGGAGCCGCATACGGTGACCCTGGACGGTCCGCTGCGCGGCTGGGGCATGGCGCTGGCCGCGCCGGCCTGCGCCACCCTGCCCGCCGATCCCTGCGTACTGGGCCTGTCCAAGCTGGCGCAGGCGCTGGCCGACCGCATCTGCGAATGGCCGCTGGGCTATGACACCACGCCCGAGCGCCAGCACATCATCGAGGTGCTGCTGGACGAGATCCGCACCGCGCCGCGCCAGCGCATGCACCTGCCGATGCCGCACGACCGGCGCCTGCTGAAGATCGCCTCGCAGCTGCTGGCCGACCCGTCCGACGAGCGCAGCCTGGCCGAATGGGCGCATTGGGCCGGCCTGTCGCCGCGCAGCCTGACCCGTCACTTCCGCGACGAGACCACGCTCAGCTTCGCCCAGTGGCGGCAACAGGCCCGCCTGTCCGAAGCCCTGCGCCAGCTGACCGATGGCCGCAGCGTGGCCGACATCGCCCATGCACTGGGCTTCAGCAGTGCCAGTGCCTTCGTCACCGTGTTCCGCCGCCACTTCGGGCTGCCACCGGGGCGCTATCTGGCGCGGGCCGGGCATGGCCTCGAAACCGGGCTGGACCCTGCACGTGGCTTGGCATCCCCCGCCGCATCCGGATAATCACAGGATTGCGAGCGGCGACCGCCGTCGCCGCCTCCCGACATAGGTAACAACGCCGCATGACCGAACTTGCCCGCCCCGTGTTCCACGGATTCGAACAACTGCCGCTGCGCGAGTACGCCGAACGCGCCTACCTCGACTACTCGATGTACGTGGTCCTGGACCGCGCCCTGCCGTTCATCGGCGACGGCCTGAAGCCGGTGCAGCGCCGCATCATCTATTCGATGAGCGAGCTGGGCCTGAATGCCGCGTCCAAGCCGAAGAAGTCCGCGCGCACCGTCGGTGACGTCATCGGTAAGTACCACCCGCACGGCGACAGCGCGTGCTACGAGGCGCTGGTGCTGATGGCGCAGCCGTTCTCGTACCGCTACCCGCTGATCGAGGGCCAGGGCAACTTCGGCTCCAGCGATGACCCGAAGTCGTTCGCGGCGATGCGTTACACCGAATCCAAGCTGACCCCGATCGCCGAAGTACTGCTGGGCGAACTGGGCCAGGGCACCACCGACTGGGCACCGAACTTCGACGGCACCCTGCAGGAACCGACCTGGATGCCAGCGCGGCTGCCGCACCTGCTGCTGAACGGCACCACCGGCATCGCCGTGGGCATGGCCACCGACGTGCCGCCGCACAATCTCAACGAGATCGTCAGCGCACTGCTGCACCTGCTGGACAACCCCGATGCGACCGTGCGCGACCTGTGCGAGCACGTGCAGGGCCCGGACTACCCGTCCAGCGCCGAGATCATCACCGCCGCCAACGATCTGCGGAACATCTACGAGACCGGCAACGGCAGCGTGCGTGCGCGTGCGACCTTCAACAAGGAAGCCAACAACATCGTGGTGACGGCGCTGCCGTTCCAGGTGTCGCCGTCGAAGGTGATCGAGCAGATCGCCGCGCAGATGCGCGCCAAGAAGCTGCCGTGGCTGGAAGACATCCGCGACGAATCCGACCACGCCAACCCGGTGCGCGTGGTGCTGGTGCCACGTTCCAACCGCGTCGACGCCGACCAGCTGATGGGCCACCTGTTCGCGACCACGGACCTGGAGCGCAGCTACCGCGTCAACCTCAACGTGATCGGGCTGGACGGCCGTCCGCAGGTGAAGAACCTGAAGATGCTGCTCAGCGAATGGCTGACCTTCCGCAGCAACACCGTCACCCGCCGCCTGCAGCACCGCCTGCAGAAGGTCGAGCGCCGCCTGCACCTGCTGGAAGGCCTGCTGGTCGCCTTCCTCAACCTGGACGAGGTGATCCACATCATCCGTACCGAGGACGAACCGAAGGCGGCGCTGATCGCGCGCTTCGGCCTGTCCGAGGAACAGGCCGAGTACATCCTGGAAACCAAGCTGAAGCAGCTGGCCCGCCTGGAGGAGATGAAGATCCGCGGCGAGCAGGACGAGCTGGCCAAGGAACGCGAGAAGATCCTCGGCATCCTCGACAGCAAGGCCAAGCTGAAGAAGCTGATCCGCGACGAACTGACGGCCGACGCCAAGAAGTTCGGCGACGCGCGCCGTTCGCCGCTGGTGCAGCGCCAGGCCGCGCAGGCCATCGACGAGACCGAGCTGGTGCCGAGCGAGCCGATGACCGTGGTGCTGTCGGAAAAGGGCTGGATCCGTGCCGCCAAGGGCCATGACGTCGATGCGTCCGCCCTCTCCTACCGCGACGGTGATGCCCTGCAGGGCGCGGTGCGTGCGCGCAGCACCCAGCAGGTCGCGTTCCTCGACAGCGAGGGCCGCGCCTACTCGACGCCGGTGCACACCCTGCCCTCCGCGCGTGGCAACGGTGAGCCGCTGACCGGCCGCTTCTCGCCGGCAGCGGGTACCAGCTTCGTGACCCTGGCCAGTGCCGAGCCGGATGCCCGCTTCGTGCTGGCCTCCAGCCATGGCTACGGCTTCGTCACCCGCTTCGAGAACCTGATCGGTCGCAACAAGGCCGGCAAGGCGATGCTGAACCTGTCGTCCGGCTCGTCGGTGCTCACCCCGTCGATGGTCGCCAACGTGGCCACCGACCGCATCGTGGCGGTGACCAGTTCCGGCAACCTGCTGGCGATCGCCGCCAACGACCTGCCGGAACTGGACAAGGGCAAGGGCAACAAGATCATCGAGATCCCGAAGGCCAAGCTCGCCACTGAACGCGTGGTCGCCATCGTGGCGATCAGCCCGGGGCAGACCCTGCAGGTGCGCAGCGGTCAGCGCACGATGGGGCTGAAGTTCAACGAGCTCGACGCCTACCTCGGCGCCCGCGCCACCCGCGGCCACCTGCTGCCGCGCGGCTGGCAGAAGGTGGAAGGGTTGTCGGTGGAATAAGGGCTGGGGCCCTGCCCCTGGCGGGTGTCAACCTTGGTTGACACGCCTTGCGGGAGATCAGACACGAAAAAGCCGGGGCATTCCCCGGCTTTTTCGTTGTCGGCTGGCGGGCGGTGGAGCGGCTGGCGGGCGGTGGAGCGGCTGGCTGGCGAAGGCTGGCTGGCGGTGCTCCGGTGCTGGCGGGCGACAGAACGCTGTGCTGCCGGTAGAGCCGACCGCTGGTCGGCTGCCTTTTGCTCCTGGTAGAGCCGACTGTCAGTCGGCTGCTCTACCGAAAAGCAGCCGACCAGCGGTCGGCTCTACCGGGTGGTCGCCGGGAATTGCCCGGCGCCACCTCCGGCTCAGTGCGCCGGGGCGCCGTTGCCGTCGATCTTGCTCAGCTGGTACAGCTCCAGGCCGATGCGCTTGATCAGGCCCAGCTGCTGTTCCAGCCACCAGGCGTGGTCTTCCTCCGTGTCCTTCAGCTGGGCCAACAGGATGTCGCGGCTCACGTAGTCACCCTTCTCCTCGCACAGCTTCATGCCGGCGGCGAGATTGTTCCGAACCGCGTATTCAGTGTCGAGATCCTTCTGCAGCATCTCTCCCACGGTCTTGCCCGGCTCGGTGGCATGCGGGCGCATGTCCGGGTCGCCGCCCAGGAACAGGATCCGGCGCAGCAGCGCATCGGCGTGCTGGGTTTCCTCTTCCATCTCGTGGTTCAGGCGTTCGTACAGCGCGAACAGGCCCTGGTCCTCGTAGCGGCGGGAATGGATGAAGTACTGGTCGCGGGCAGCAAGCTCGCCGCGCAGCAGTTCCTTCAGGCAGGCGATGACGTCCGGGTTGCCTTTCATGGGGGGCTCCTGTGAATCGATGCGGCATAGGGTGCCGCATTTCAAAATACGGTGATCTAATCGGAATCAGTCGCAGTTGCGCCTGCGGCTACAATCGGCCCACGAGTTCGGAAAGGACGTGCGATGCGACGTACATGGCGTTGGGTGCTGGGCGTGTTGGTCGCCATCGTGCTGGTCACCGCACTGGTCCTGTGGCTGCTGCTGCGCGGCAGCCTGGCCGACCTGGACGGCGAGCATGCGCTGCCCGGCCTGGCCAGGCCGGTCACCATCGAGCGCGATGCGCTGGGCGTGGTCACCATCACCGCCACCAGCCAGGCCGACGCGATGCGCGCATTGGGCCGCGTGCATGCGCAGGAACGCTATTTCGAGATGGACCTGATGCGCCGCAGCGCGGCCGGCGAACTGTCCGCACTGTTTGGCCCGAAGGCGATCGATGCCGACAAGCGCATGCGCGTGCATCGGCTGCGCGCGCGCACCGAGGCGAACATGCAGGCTGCGCTGGGCGACAACGTCGACGCCGTGAGCGCCTATGTCGGTGGGGTCAATGAGGGCCTGGCCGGCCTCTCCGTGCGGCCATGGGCCTACCTGCTGCTGCGGCAGTCGCCGCAACCGTGGCAGGCCAGCGACAGCGTGCTGACCGGGCTGGCCATGTACGCCGACCTGCAGGACCCCGGCAACCAGACCGAGCTTGCACTGAGCCGCATCCGCGCAGTGGTGCCGCCGGCGCTGTACGCATTGATCGCCCACGACGGCACCGAATGGGATGCACCGCTGTTCGGCGAACCCACCGGCAACGCCGCCCTGCCCGATGCCAGCCAGCTCGACCTGCGCACATTGAAGGGAAAATCCGGCACCGCGCAGGAAGAGGTCGACGCCGTCGGCAGCAACAACTTCGCGGTGGCCGGTGCGCTTACCGCGGACGGTCGCGCGATCGTCGCCGACGACATGCACCTGGGCCTGCGCGCGCCGGGCCTGTGGTTCCGCGTGCGCCTGCGCTACCCCGATCCACAGGCCGCTGGCGGCCAGGTCGACGTCACCGGCTTCTCGCTGCCTGGCCTGCCGGCGGTGATCGTCGGCAGCAATGGCCACGTCGCCTGGGGCTTCACCAACAGTTACATAGACACCGCCGATTACCGCACTGAACCAGCCAACGCCACGGTGACCGTGCATGAAGAACGCATCGCCGTGGCCGGCCAGGGCGATGTGCGGTTCCCGGTACGCGAAACCGCCTGGGGGCCGATCCTGCACACGCATGCCGATGGCAGTGGCGATGCGCTGCGTTGGGTCGCCCACCTGCCCGGCGCGGTGCGGCTGGACTTCGGTGACCTGGCGCGCGCCGGTGACCTGGACGCTGCCCTGCGCTTCGCCGACCACGCCGGCATCCCCGCACAGAACCTGGTGGTCGGCGACCGCAGCGGACGCATCGCCTGGCGCCTGATCGGCGCCCGCCCCGACCGCGGTCCGGGCTGTGCACCGGCCGGCTTCACCGCCGCCAACAACCAGGACTGCGCCCCCTGGCCGATCCGCAGCGACGCCTCGCCGGCATTGATCGACCCACCGAACCATCGCCTGTGGACCGCCAACGGCCGCGTCCTCGACGGCGAGGCACTGGCCAATGTCGGCAACGGTGGTTATGACCTTGGCGCCCGCGCGCGGCAGATCCGTGATCTGCTCGCCATCCAGGACCGTTTCGACGAGCACGACCTGCTGGCGATCCAGCTCGACGATCGCGCGGTGTTCCTGCAGCGCTGGTGGGCCCTGCTGCACGACGTCATCGAGCGCAGTGACGACCCTGCACTGAAGCGTTTGAAGGAAGTCAGTCATCAATGGGGCGGTCGTGCCGCGGCCAGTTCGGTCAGCTACCGGGTAGTACGTGAATTCCGCACCCAGGTGATGGAGACGTTGTCCGATGCACTGCTGGCACCGGCCAATGCGCAGCTGGGTGATGACTACCTCGACCCGCGACTGGCGCAGCTGGAAGGCGTGGCCTGGCCGATGCTGCAACAGCGTCCGGCCCATCTGCTGCCACCGGCCTTCGACAGCTGGGATGCGCTGCTGATCGACGCGGCACGCCGTACCGAGAGCGAGCTGGCCAAGCCGGGACCGCTGTCCAAGCGCAGCTGGGGCGAACGCAACACTGCGGCGATCTGCCACCCCATCGCACGGGCGCTGCCGGGCATCGCCAAGCGCTGGCTGTGCATGCCCGCCGACCAGCTGCCCGGCGACCGTGACATGCCACGCGTGCAGACGCCGAACTTCGGTGCTTCCGAGCGCATGGTGGTCTCGCCCGGCCACGAGGCCGACGGCATCGTGCACATGCCGGGCGGCCAGAGCGGCCATCCACTGTCACCTTACTGGGGCGCCGGCCACGAGGACTGGGTGCATGGACGGCCGACGCCGTTCCTGCCCGGCAAGGCACAGCACGTGATGACACTGGTGCCGGCGCGGTAGTGCCGGCCACTCGCCGGCATCCATGCAGGTGTGTCCAGCATCATGAGGTTGCCGGCCAGCGGCCGGCACTACCGTTCAACGCTCAAGCCCTGCGACGCTCGATCAGGTTCAGCAGCGGCCCGGTCATCGCCGTGGTCACCAGCGCCATGACCACCAGCACCGCGAACAGGCGGTCGCCGAGCAGGCCCAGCTCGTAACCCAGGTTGAGCACGATCAGCTCCATCAGGCCACGGGTGTTCATCAGCGCGCCCAACCGCCATGCCTCGCGCGTGGGCATGCCGGCACTGCGTGCAGCACTGAAGGTGCCCAGCAGCTTGCCGGCCGTGGCCACCACGATCACCACCCCGCACAACACGATGTCGCTGGCCTGCAGCGCATCGGCACGCATGCGCAGGCCGGTCATGGCGAAGAACAACGGCAGCAGCAGGGTCACCGCAAACGGTTCGACGCGGGCCATCAACAGGTCGCGCAGCTGCGCGTTGGACGATACCGCGACGCCCGCCGCGAAGGCACCGAACAGCGCGTGGATGCCCAGCATTTCGGTGATCAGGGCACTACCCAACGACAGCAGCAGGATGCCGAGCAGCCAACGCCCCTCACGGCCCGGCGCGATCTGCTGGCGGGCGAACCACGGCTTCACCAGCCCCAGCATCAGCGCCACGAAGGCGACCACGCACAGCAGGTTGAGGCTGGCCGGCAGCCATCCACTGGCCTGTGCAGCCGCGACGATCAATGCCAGCAGGCACCATGCGGTGGCATCGCCCAATGCCGCGCAGGCGATGGCGGTCTGCCCCAGCGACGTCTGCGCGATGCCGCGGTCGGCAAGGATGCGCAGCAGCACCGGGAACGCGGTGATGCTCATCGAGATGCCGACGAAAAGTGCGAAGGCAGTGAAGCCCACGCCCTGCGGGCCGTGCTGCGGATACAGCCAGATCGCCAACGCGACGCCGAGCACGAACGGCACCGCGATACCGGCATGGCTGACCGTGAAGGCGAAACGCCGGCGGCCGCGCAGTGCCGCCAGGTCCAGCTCGGCACCGGCCACCAGCAGGAACATCAGCACGCCCAGCTGGCTGAGCATGCCCAGCGGCCCCAACGAGCTGGCCGGGAACAACGCACCATGCAACTGCGGCAGCAGGCTGCCGAGCACCAGCGGGCCCATCATCAGGCCGGCCGCCATCTCGCCAATCACCGCCGGCTGGCCGAACCGCTTCAGCAATGCACCGGCGCCCTTGGCTACCAGCAACAGCACCAGCAGCTGCAGCAGGAACAGGCCCAGCGGTGACGCCAGATGCTGCGCCCAGCTGCCTTCGGCAGCAACCGTGGCACGGGCGACCATCTCGGGCGCCGCCGGCGCGGCATACCGCGCCAGCAGCACGCCGGCCAGCAACGGCACCCCGGCCCACGCCAGATAACGCCATCCCCATTTCGTGGGCGGCGCGTGGCCGCCTGCCTGTACGTCCATGAACATTCCCCAATGCGCAGGGGGCGATCATACAAAAAGGGGACGGAGGGGATTAAGTCGTTTGTGCCACTAACGACTTAATCCCCTCCGTCCCCTTTTGGGGGCTTAGGCCAGTGCCTGCTCGTGCACGCCGGCGATCGCGCGTCCGGAAGGGTCGGCAGCTGCGGCGAAGCTGGCGTCCCACGCAATGGCCGCCGGCGACGAGCAGGCGATCGACTTGCCGCCCGGCACGGTCTCCGCGGCCGCACGGCTGGGGAAGAACTGCTCGAACAGGTGGCGGTAGTAATACGCCTCCTTGGTCTGCGGCGGGTTGTGCGGGAAGCGCTTGTCGGCCGCCGCCAGCACGCGGTCACTCACCTGCGCCTCGGCATGCGCCTTCAGGCCGTCGATCCATCCATAGCCGACGCCATCGCTGAACTGCTCCTTCTGACGCCACAGGATGCTGTCCGGCAGGTAGCCGTCGAATGCCCCGCGCAGCACCGCCTTCTCGATGCGACGGCCACCGAAGCCGGCACCGACCATCTTGTGCGCAGCATCGAAGCGCATCGCCACGTCGAGGAATTCACGATCCAGGAACGGCACGCGTGGCTCCACCCCCCAGGCCATCATCGACTTGTTGGCACGCAGGCAGTCGTAGTTGTGCAGCGCGTCGAGCTTGCGCACCAGCTCCTCGTGGAATTCACGCGCATCCGGTGCCTTGTGGAAATACAGGTAGCCACCAAAGATCTCATCGCTGCCCTCGCCGGAGAGCACCATCTTCACCCCCATCGCCTTGATCCGCCGCGCCAGCAGGAACATCGGCGTGGAGGCGCGGATGGTGGTGACGTCGTAGGTTTCGATGTGGCGGATCACTTCCGGCAGCGCATCGAGGCCTTCCTCGAAGGTGTATTCGAAGCCGTGATGCACGGTGCCCAGCGCTTCGGCAGCAATGGCAGCGGCAGCCAGATCGGGCGAGCCCTTCAAGCCGATCGCGAACGAATGCAGGCGCGGCCACCAGGCTTCGGTCTGCCCGCCATCCTCGATGCGGCGACGTGCATAGCGCGCGGCTACCGCCGCCACCAGCGACGAGTCCAGGCCACCGGACAGCAGCACGCCGTACGGCACGTCGCTCATCAACTGGCGTTCCACTGCATGCTCGAAGGCCTGGCGCAGTTCGGCCAGATCGGCCTGGCGACCCTGCACGTCGGCATAGTCACGCCACGGTTGCTGGTAGTAGCGCACCAGTTCACCGCTGGCACTGTCGAAATAGTGGCCCGGCGGGAACTGCGCGACATCGGCACAGGTATCGACCAGCGCCTTCATTTCCGAGGCCACGCGCAAGCGCCCCTGGGCGTCGTGGCCCCAGTACAGCGGCACCACACCGACCGGGTCGCGCGCCACCAGCACGCGTCCACTGTCACGGTCCCACAGGGCGAAGGCGAAGATGCCGTTGAGCTGTTCCAGCCACTGCGCCGGCGCGCCGCCCTGGCGGTACAGCGCGTTGATCACCTCGCAGTCCGAGCCGGTCTGGAAGTCGTAGGTGGTGGTCAGCGCCGCCTTCAACGCCTGGTGGTTGTAGATCTCGCCGTTCACCGCCAGCGCCAGCTGGCCATCGGCCGACAGCAGCGGCTGCGAACCACCGGCCGGATCGACGATGGCCAGCCGTTCATGGACCAGCAGCGCACCTTCGTCGAGGTACACGCCGCTCCAGTCCGGGCCACGGTGGCGCTGGCGTTGCGACAGTTCCAGCGCGTGGCGGCGCAGGGTGGGAAGATCGTCACCGGCCTGCAGGCCGAAGATTCCGAAGATCGAACACATGGGGGAGCTCCTGTTGGGGAATTTCACGGGTGGGAAGGTGTTCGACCGGCCATCCAGGCCCGGGCAGGCTGCGCCCGGGCACAAAAAAACCCGCATCGGCTGATGCGGGTTTTCTGGTGTCCGGGCGTGTGTTGCTGTCTATCTACCCAGGGCGCAGTCCCGCATCGGCCGCGCACGATTATTCGCGCGCAGATTATTGCGGTTGTTGTTGTTGACGGCGGTGGCCAAGCGGATCGACATGGCATCGACCGTACCCCGGTTTCCAGCGCGGCGCAACAGTTGCGTCGGCAACCAAGGCACCGGGGCACTGGTTGCCCTGCCCTGCCTGGGCCTGGCGCCTGCCAGACCCTCACCTGCCTTCGGCCCTGCCAGCGGCGGCCGGCTTGTTCGCCAGGCCCCAGGCGCAGCGCTTCTACATGGCGCGCCAAGCTACTGGGAAAAGGCGATCATGCCGCCGTTACTCACTCGTTTCGGACCAGGGCCCGGCTGCAGTCCTGCGGAAGGTGTGCCGACCGACGATCGGCATCCACCCTCCTCACACCAGCAGCCGTTCCACCAGCCGCTGGTACAGCCCCGGCAACGCTTCCAGATCGTCCACGCGCACGTTCTCGTCCACCTGGTGGATGCTGGCATTGACCGGGCCTACTTCGATGCACTGCGCGCCCAATGGCGCGATGAAGCGTGCATCGGAGGTGCCGCCGCCGGTGCTTTCTTCTGGCGCGCGGCCGATGTGCTCGGCCAGCACCGCACGCGCGGCGGCGCGCAGCGTGCCTTCCGGGGTGTAGAACGGCTCGCCGCTGCGATGCCACTTCAGCGTGTACTGCAGGCCATGCCGTTCCAGCAGTGCGGTGATCTCCGCCTCCAGCTTCGGCGCATCCCAGTGCGGGTTGTAGCGGATGTTGAAATCCACCTCGAGCTCACCGGGAATCACGTTGTTGGCACCGGTGCCGGCGTGGATGTTGGAGATCTGCAGGCTGGTCGGCGGGAAACTCTCGTAGCCTTCGTCCCAGCGCCGCGCGCATAGTTCTGCCAGGGCCGGCGCCGCCTGGTGAATCGGGTTGCGTGCCTTTTCCGGATACGCCACGTGGCCCTGCACGCCTTGGACGCGCAGTTTGGCCGACAGGCTGCCGCGACGTCCCACGCGCAGCAGATCGCCCAGCGTCGCGGTCGACGACGGCTCACCGGTGATGCACCAGTCGATGCGCTGCCCGCGTGCGGCGAACAGGCGTGCAACGTGGCGCACGCCATCGATGGCATCGCCCTCCTCGTCGCTGGTCAGCAGTACCGCCAGCGTGCCGGGATGGTCGGGATGGTCGGCGACGAACTGCTCGGCGGCCACCGCGAACGCCGCCACGCTACCTTTCATGTCGGCGGCACCGCGCCCATACAGCACGCCATCGCGGATCTGCGGCGTGAACGGGTCGCTGGTCCAGGACTCGCGCGGGCCGGTGGGCACCACGTCAGTGTGGCCCAGCAGAACCAGCACCGGCGCGCCCTGGCCATGGGTCGCCCATAGATTGTCAACGTCGCCCAGACGCAGATGATCGCACTGGAATCCGGCCTGCTTCAGCCGCGCCGCCAACAGCGCCTGGCAACCAGCATCGTCCGGCGTTACCGAAGGTCGCGCAATCAGCTCGCAGGTCAGGTCGAGGACCGCGCTCACGCAGCACCCACGCCGAAGCGGGCCTTGAAGCCGTTGTCACTGAAACCCTGGCTGACCGTGCCGTCGGCGGTAACCACCAGCGGGCGCTTGATCAGCTGCGGATACTCGCGCAGCAGCAGCTTCCATTCGGCCTCGGAGTCCGCGGCCTTGCGATTGTCCGGCAGCTGCCGCCAGGTGGTGGAGGACTTGTTGACCATCGCCGCCAGCCCCCCCAGCTGCGCGGCCCATTCCAGCAGCATTTCCGGGCTGGGCTTGTTGTCGCGGTAGTCGACGAAGGTGTACGGCACGCCGAAGCGGTCCAGCCACTTGGTCGCCTTCTTGCAGGTATCGCAGTTCTTCAAACCGTAGACAGTGGTGCTCATGGCCATCTGTGATGCTGGAAAACAGAGGGCCAGAATCTCACAACAGGCGCTCGGACACGACCCGGAACGGCACTCTCGGCAAGCGGAAGGCCAGGCCCGATGCAAGCGCCACGCCCATCGCCTGCAGGCGCGGGCACTGCAGCTCGCGTTCCAGGCGCAGCGGCTGCAGGCTGTCGAGGTCTACCGGCAGCGCGATGCGGGTGCTGGCCCAGCGACAGTCGCAGGTGCGGGCGATGGCCTCGTCCTGGCAGGTGAGGAAACGCAGGGGGGCCTGATGGCCACCGAAGGCGGCGCCGGCATCGGCCAGCGCCGCGACAGTGCGCGGCGCAGCCGGGTCCAGCGCGGGGCGTACAGCAGGCGCGGCAGCATCCGCCCCAACAGGGTGTCGGACGGATGCCGGTAGATCGCGGACTGCGCCAGATCCTCCGGCGCAGCCACCTTCAGTCGGCCAGGCCGCGCAGCAGGTCGTTGACGCTGGTCTTGCTGCGGGTCCTGGCATCAACCTGCTTGACGATCACCGCGCAGTACAGCGAATGCGTACCGTCCTTGCTCGGCAGCGAGCCGGACACCACCACGCTGTACGGCGGGATGTAGCCGTAGGTGATCTCGCCGGTGGCACGGTTGTAGATGCGGGTGCTCTGGCTGAGGAACACGCCCATGCCGATCACGCTGTGGTGTCCGACCACCACGCCTTCCACCACTTCCGAACGCGCACCGATGAAGCAGTGGTCTTCAATGATGGTCGGGCTGGCCTGCAGGGGTTCCAGCACGCCGCCAATGCCGGCACCGCCGGACAGGTGGCAGTGCTGGCCGATCTGCGCGCACGAACCCACGGTGGCCCAGGTATCGACCATGGTGCCTTCACCGACATAGGCACCGATGTTGGTGAAGCTCGGCATCAGCACGACGTCCTTGCCGAAGTACGTACCGCGGCGGGCAATCGCGCCCGGCACCACGCGCACGCCACCACGGCGGAACTTCGCTTCGTCATAACCGGCAAAACGCGATTCGACCTTGTCCCAGAACGGCGCCGGACGTGCGTCGACCACGGCCATGTCGTTGACGCGGAAGTACAACAGCACGGCCTTCTTCAGCCACTCGTTGACCTTCCAGCCACCGTGGCCGTCCGGTTCGGCAACGCGGAATTCGCCGCTTTCCAGGCCATCGATCACACGGTTGACCAGCGGCCTGGTCGAGCCTTCCAGTTCGTGCAGGGTCAGCGTGGCGCGGCGTTCGAAGGCACTTTCGATGCCGAACTTCAGTTCTTCCACGCCCGGCGCGGCCGGCTTGCGCAGCGACTTGCGGGCGATGGTTTCGGCGCGTGCGGCTTCTGCGCTCTTGGCCGGGGCCTTCTTCGGTGCTGCCACCTTCTTCGCCGGCGCCTTCACCGCCGCGGCTTTCTTCGGCGCGGCAGCCTTCTTCGCGGCCGACACGGCGGCAGTTTTCTTGGCCGCTGCGCTCTTGGCGGTGGCAGCAGTCTTCTTAACAGGCTTGGTGGCCATCAGGCGGGGTCTCCGGCGTTTCGATCAGGGTCCAGGCAGGCCAGCATCGCGTCATGCAGCTGCTGCCGGGCAGGTTCAGTCAGGGGGAGGTCGTGTTCGTCACTGATCACGAAGGTGTCTTCGGCGCGTTCGCCGAACGTGGCAATGCGTGCATCATGCACGCGCAGGCCCTGGTTGCGCAGCACGAACGCCACGTCGGCCAGCAGGCCGGGGCGGTCGGGTGCGACCAGGGCAAAACGGGTTGCGCCCGGTTCATCGCGGAACTCGATGCGCGGCGCGAAGCGGAAATGGCGCAGCTGGCGTGGCACCACCCGACGCGACGGGCGCAGGCGCGACAGGTCACCACTGAGTGCCTCGCGCAGCGCGGCCTCCAGGTTGGCGCTGCTGCCATCGGCGAAGCTGTCGGCCGGGTTCACTTCGAAGGTATCGAAAATGGTGTCGGCCGGGCCATCCAGCACGCGCGCGCGATGGATCCCGTAGCCCTTGCGGTCCAGGGTCATCACGATGGCGGCGAACAGGCCGTCGCGGTCCGGCGAATGCACGAACACTTCCAGTGCCGGGTCATCGACACTGATGCGGCGCACCTTCACCAGCGTCTGGCCCTGCTTCACAGGTACCAGCGCGGCGGCCTGCCAGGCCAGCTGCTCCGGGCGCAGGCGAATGAAGCCCTCATCCGGCATCACGGCGAACTGGCGGTCGATGGTGGCGTCGTCGTAACCCTGCTCGCGCACCAGTGCGCGCACGCTGTCGCGCGCCTCTGCCACGCGCTCGGCCGCCGGTACCGGATGCTCGAGCCCTTCGCGCAGCGCGCGCCGGGTGGCGAAATACAGATCGGCCAGCAGGCGGTCCTTCCACGCGTTCCACAGTTTCGGGCTGGTGCCGGCGATATCAGCGCAGGTCAGCAGGTACAGATAGTCGAGGCGGTCGCGGCTGCCCACCAGGGTGGCGAAGCGATGGATTACCACCGGGTCGGCGATGTCCTGCTTCTGCGCGGTCACCGACATGCGCAGGTGCTGTTCGACCAGCCACGCCACCAGTTCGGTATCGGACGTGCTCAGCGCATGCGCCTGGCAGAACGCGCGCGCATCGACCGCGCCCAGTTCGGAATGGTCGCCGCCGCGGCCCTTGGCAATGTCATGGAACAGGCCGGCCAGCAGCAGCAGCTCCGGCTTGCGCAGGCGCGGCCAGACTTCATGGGCGATCGAGAAGCGTTCGTCGGCACGGCTGCTGGCGAACAGGCCGATGTTGCGCAGGACCATCAGCGTGTGCTGGTCGACGGTATAGACATGGAACAGGTCGAACTGCATGCGCCCGCTGACCTGGGCGAACGCGGGAATCCACTGGCCGAGCACGCCCAGCCGCGCCATGCGCGAAAGCGTATCGACCGGGCGATGACCACGCAGCAGGGTCATGAACTGCTCGCGCGCGTCGGTGTCGGCCTGGTCGTAGGCTGGCAGCAGCGGCAGCGCTTCGGCCAGCGCGCGCGCGGTCAGCGAATGCAGGCCGCGTACCTGCGGATTGTTGGCCCAGCTGGAGAACAGCGCAAACACCTGGCCGATATCGCCACGCGGCCAGTCGGCCTCGTTGGCGGCCAGGTAGCCGCGGCGCAGGGAGAAGCCCACGGTCAGCGGTTCCGGCTGCGCTTCGCCATCGAACTGTTCCTCGAAGCGCTGCAGCAGGCGGTCGCTGATCCGCCGCACCACCAGCGCGGCGCGGTAGAAGCCCTGCATCATTTTCTCGACACCGAGGTTCTCGGCGTCGTCTTCGAAGCCCAGGCGCGCGGCCAGGGTCTTCTGGTAATCGAAACGCAGGCGCCCTTCCGGGCGACGTGCTACCAGGTGCAGGCCGAAGCGCAACCGCGCCAGCACCGCACGTTCGCGCTTGAGCGCCGCGGCTTCGTCGGCACCCAGATGGCCGAGCCCGACCAGGGCTTCCAGGTCGCGCACGCCAAAGGCGCGCAGAGCCATCCAGCCCAGCGTGTTGAGATCGCGCAGGCCACCGGGGCCATCCTTCAGGTCCGGCTCCAGGTTGTCGGCGGTATCGCCGAAACGCTGGTGCCGGTTGCGCAGCTCTTCCAGCTTGGCCAGGAAGAACGCGCGTGCCGGCCACAGTTCGCGGTCGTCGATGGCCTCGCGAAGCGCGCGGCGCGCCGCATCATCAGCCAGGATCGGGCGCGCCTCGATCAGCGCGGTCAGCACGGTCTGGTCCGTCGCCGCCTCGCGGCACTGGGATGCAGAACGCACCGCATGGCTGACCGCCAGCCCGCAATCCCACAGCAGCGCAAACAGGCGCGCCAGTGCCGCTTCGTGCGCCAGCTGTGCCGGCGGGCCGCCGAACACCAGCAGGTCGATGTCCGAGCGCGGGAACAGCTCACCGCGCCCATAGCCGCCCACCGCGAACAGCGACAGGCCACTCTCGACTGGCAGGCAGCGCTGCCACGCCAGGCGGATCAGATGGTCGGCGGCACGCGCGCGCAACGCCAGCAGGCGCTCGATGTTGTCGCCCTGGTCGAAACGGCGGTACAGGCGCGCGTCAGCCTGCTGCAGCGCCTGGCGCGCGGCAGCAGCCCAGTCCGGGTCGTTGAGCGACGCGGCCGGCGTGTCCAGCAGCGAACTCGCCGGCAGCATCCTCAGGAGACCTGCGACTCGCCCGGCGACAGCGTCAGCACGTCGACGCCGGTCTCGGTGACCGCGATCATGTGCTCCCACTGCGCCGACAGCTTGCGGTCCTTGGTCACCACGGTCCAGCCATCCGGCAGCACCTTGTTGTAACGGGTGCCCTCGTTGATCATCGGTTCGATGGTGAAGGTCATGCCCGGCTGCAGCACCAGGCCCTGGCCCGGGCGGCCGTAATGCACCACCTGCGGCTCGTCGTGGTAGACCTTGCCGATGCCGTGGCCGCAGTACTCGCGCACCACGCTGAAACGCTCGCCTTCGGCATAGCTCTGGATGGCATGGCCGATGTCGCCCAGGGTTGCGCCCGGACGCACCGCACGGATGCCGCGCCACATCGCTTCGTAGGTGGTTTCCACCAGGCGGCGGGCCATCACCGACGGCGTGCCGACGAAGTACATGCGGCTGGTGTCGCCGTGCCAGCCGTCCTTGATGACGGTGACGTCGATATTGATGATGTCGCCATCCTTCAGCACCTTCCCTTCGCTGGGAATACCGTGGCAGATGACGTTGTTGACCGAGGTGCACACGGTCTTCGGGAAGCCGCGGTAGCCGACGTTGGCCGGAATCGCGCCCTGCACGTTCACGATGTGGTCGTGGCAGATGCGGTCCAGCTCCTCGGTGGTGACACCGGGCTTGACGTGGGGGGTGACGATGTCGAGCACTTCGCTGGCCAGGCGGCCGGCGATGCGCATCATCTCGATTTCCTGCGGGGTTTTCAGATTCACGCTCATGGCGCCCATTATCGCCGATCCCGCTGCAATCTGAACGAACGCCACCCAACTGGCGATCCGGGGCATGCACGGTTCCGGCAAGGAAAGTGAAAGCGTGACGATCTCCACCCTTTCGCACGCCTGTTTATCACGGATTACAGACACTTACCCGCAGAAGCTGGCCACGACCGTTGTCAAAGCGGCCCCGAACCTGCCGCCTTCGCCTTGTTCAACAGACCTTCGGGTCAGGGAGGTTGTCCATGCGATCCACGTTCCGCTCACCGCTCGCCTGGGTCCTGACCGGACTGTTGCTGGCCGGCCCCGCACTGGCCGCCGACACCACGACCTTCAACGTGACCCTGGTGGTCACCAAGGCCTGCACCATCACGGCGGCGGCGGCCACCAACGTTGACTTCGGCACGGCGGCCTCGACCACGGCGACCCCCACCCTGGGCCAGGGCACGGTGACCGCCCAATGCTCGGCCCTGACCCCGTACACGATTTCGCTGAACGCGGGCGCCAATGCCAGCACCGCCAACGACGTCACCACCCGCCGGATGAAGAACACCAACGCCGCGGTGACCGCCAACAACTTCGTTGGCTACCAGCTCTACCAGGACGCCGCACATACCCTGGTCTGGGGTGCGACCTCGGGCACCAACACCCAGGCCGGCATCGGCACTGGCCTGGCCGTGCCCTACATCGTCTACGGCCAGATCCTGAACCTGAGCACCAACAACCCGGCCACCGGCAACTACCTGGATACGGTCACCGCCACGATCACCTATTGATGGAGCACGCCCGCATGGCCGGACCCCGCCCGTGGCGCGCCACCGGCGTGGCGCTGCTCGCCCTCTCCCTGCTGGCCGCAGCCCCTGCCGGTGCCACCAGCCTCCAGGTCGCCCCCACCAGCCTGCAGCTTGAGGCCCGCCAGCGCGCCGGCGAACTGTGGCTGACCAACAGTGGCACCTCGCCGGTCAGGCTGCAGGTGCGGGTCTTCCGCTGGGTACAGCAGGATGGCCAGGAACAACTGCTGCCCACCGAGGAACTGCTGGCCACCCCTCCGATGCAGGAACTGGGCGCTGGCCAGCAGCAGCTGGTGCGGGTCATGCGCCCGAACCACGAACCGCCTGCGGCACAGCAGTACTACCGGCTGATCGTCGACGAGGTGCCTGATCTGGCGACCCGCGCCAACGGCATGCAGTTCGTGCTGCGCTATTCGATACCGGTGTTCGTGCAACCCTCGGGCGGCAAGCTGGCGCCGCGCCTGCAGGCCAGCCTGGTCCGGTTGCAGGACGGACGCAACGGCGTGGAGGTGGCCAACACCGGCAACAGCTATGCACAGATCGCCGACCTGGCGCTGGGCAGCGTCCAGCGCCCGCGCATCGTGCACCCCGGCCTGCTGGGCTATGTACTGCCCGGGCAGGTGATGCGCTGGCCGATCGAGCGCACGGCCATCGACCGCGACAACGACCAGATCACGGCCAAGCTCAATGGCGAGTCGGAACAGACGCCGCTGTCGCCGCCACCGGCTCGCTGAGGCGTTGATGGGCGCGCTGTTTGCTGCCCTGGCTCCTGCGGCGACCGAAGCCGCCGATGTGTCCGGCGTGGCTGCCGCCGGGGCTGCGGACGTCTCCGGGGTGTCGGCCGACGCGATCCTGCCCGCCCCCACGCCCCTGACCGCCAGCCAGACCCTGTACCTGGACGTCTCGCTCAACAGCACGCCCCGCGGCCTGCTGCCATTCACTGAAACCCGTGGCCGGCTGCAGGCCAGTCCGGAAGTGCTGCGCCAGCTCGGCTTCAGCGCCCGCGGCGATGCGCCGGTCTATCTGGACCAGATCAGCGGGGCCGTTGTGCGCTACGACGCGCATATGCAGACCCTGGCCCTGGACGTGCCGCTGGACCAGCTGACCCTGCCGACCACCGTGCTCAGCCAGCCGCAGACCCGGGCACCGGCCAGCACCGCCTCGCCCGGCCTGCTGCTGAACTACGACCTGTATGGCAGCCGGGTCGACATGCTCGGCAACCTCAGCCTCAGCTCGGAGCTGCGCCTGTTCGGGATCGGCAACGGCACCGTCGAGAACACAGCGATCAGCCGGCGCTACCAGCAGCCCGGCGACCGTCGCTGGCGCGGTGAGAGCGTGCGTCTGGATACGCGCTGGAGCCTGGATTTCCCCGGCAAGGCGATGACGCTGGAGGTCGGCGATTTCTACAGCGGCTTCGTCGACTGGACCCGTCCGGTGCGCCTGGGCGGCCTGCAGATCGGCCGCAACTACGGCCTGCAGCCGTATCGCGTACTCACCCCCACGCCCAGCTTCCTCGGCCAGGCGGTGGTGCCGTCCACGGTCGAGCTGTACGTCGATGGCCTGCGCCAGTACAGCGGGCAGGTGCCGGTCGGTCCGTTCCAGCTGGCCGCGCAACCCGGCATCAGCGGCACCGGCAGCGCACAGGTGGTGGTGACCGATGCATTCGGGCGCATGCAGACGCTGGATTTCAGTTTCTACGGCACCCAGCAGCTGCTGGCCAAGGGCCTGTCGGACTGGTCGGCCGGCGTTGGCCGCCTGCGTGAGGATTTCGGCCAGCGTTCCTTCGCCTACGACGATCGCACCGTGGCCAGTGCCAGCTGGCGAGGCGGTATCAGCGACACCTTTACCGGCGAAGCACATGCCGAAGGCGGCGGCGGCCTGGCCCAGGCCGGCATCGGCGGCTGGTGGCTGCTCGGCGGCGCGGGCGTGTTCAACGCCGCCTATGCGCACAGTGACTATCACGGCCTGCGGGGCGGGCAATGGGCACTGGGCTACAGCTGGAACAACCGCCGGCTCAATTTCAATCTGCGCAGCGTGCGCAGCCATGGCGATTACCGCGACCTGGGCGCACTGCAGGGCAACCTGCCGCCGAGCATCAGTGAACAGGCCACGGTCGGCGCCGATCTGCTGCGGCTGGGCACGCTCAGCGCCAGCTACCTGCGCCTGCGCTATCCCGACGGAGACGACAACCGCTACGCCAGCCTGTTCTGGTCACGCACCTGGAGCCAGCGGTGGTCGGCCTACCTGTCGGTGAACCAGAACCTGGACAAGAGCGATGACCGCAGCATCTACCTGTCGGTCACCGCCAGCCTGGGCAACAACCGCCAGGCCAGCCTCTCCAGCCAGCGCAACGGCGACAGCCAGAGCTGGGTAGCGGACGTGACCCAGCCGGTACCCGGCGACGGCAGCGCCGGCGGCGTCGGTTGGCGCGCGCAGGTGCGCCATGGCGAGGACGGCAATGGCGGCCTGGCCGAAGTCGGCATCCTCAATGACGTCGGTCGCTACTCATTCGGCGCCTCGCGCCAGGGCGGCCTGAACTATGCCTACGCCAGCGCCAGTGGCAGCCTGGTGTGGATGGGCGGGCATGCCTTCGCCACCCGCGAAGTCTCCGACGCGTTCGCAGTCATCAGCACCAACGGCGTGGGCGGCGTGCCGGTGCGGCTGGAAAACCGGCTGATCGGCGTGACCGATGATCGCGGCCTGCTGCTGGTCAGCCCACTGCTGTCCTGGCAGCGCAATCGCGTCTCCATCGACACCCTGGACCTGCCCGAGGACATGCGCGCCGATCGCATCGAAGACTGGGTGACACCCCGCCAACGCGCCGGCACCCGCGTGACCTTCGCGCTGCGTTCGCGGCCGTCGTTGAACCTGACCCTGCACGGCATGGACGGGCAACCGCTGGAGGTCGGCAGCGAGGTGCAGCTGCCGGACGGGCGACAGGCGCTGGTGGGCTATGACGGGCTGCTGTACCTGGAAGACGTGTCCGCCGGCAGCGTGCTGTACATCACCACCAGCCGCGGGCAATGCAGGGTGAAGGTACCGGACGTGCCCAAGGTGGTGGCTTCCGGCGCGCGGCCGAAGCCGGCACCGCTGGCGTGCATCCCGGAGGTAGCGCCATGAGGACGTTGCTGCTCGGCCTGCTGCTGGTCGCCGGCCTGCTGGCGGCGGCACCGGCCCGCGCCGTCGCGGTGTGCGCCGCCGTCGCCGACCCGACGCTGCCGTTTGGCAACGTCAACAGCAATGCCCCCGGCGCAACCACCGGCACGCTCAACATCACCGTGACCTGCACCACTGCCGCGCTGAGCGTGCTGGCCACTACCGGCGTGCGGGTCTGCGTGGGCATCGGCGCCGGCAGCGGCGGCGGCAGCAGCTCCAGCTGGCGGACGATGAAGACCAGCACCAGCGACAGCATGAACTTCCAGCTCTACAACACCTCCAACTTCAGCCAGGTGACCGGGTTGACCCCGCGCGGCTCGCCGCCGGCGCAGGAGCTGACCCTGACCTACAACGTGCCCCTGACCGGCGGCAGCGGCACGCAGACCACGCAGCTGTCCGCACAGATCCCCGCCAATCAGATCCTGGCGTCAGGCGCCTACAGCAGCACCTTCAACGGCGCCAACGTGGTGCTGACCTGGGCCTGGAACGAGGTCCTGCTCGGCAATGCCACGGTGCCCGCCAACTGCAACGGCGGCGCCACCGGCACCAACAGCATCAGCAACGCCTTCAGCTTCACCGCCACCGCCAACGTGCTGCCGCAGTGCGGCAGCTACGTCACCACCAACATGGACTTCGGCAACGTCACCGGCGGCATTCCCGCCAACATCGACCGGACCGCCACCTTGACCCTGACCTGCCTGAAGAACACGGCCTACCAGGTCAGCCTCAACAACGGCCAGAACAACCCCTCCGCCACCAGCACGCGGCGCATGGCCACCACCATCGGCGGCAGCACCTACTACCTCACCTACGAGCTGTACCGCAATGCCGCGCGCAGCCTGCGCTGGGGCAACACCCTCAACGTCGATACCGTTGGCGGCACCGGAAGTGGCAGCGCGCAGCAGCTGACCATCTATGGCCGGGTGCCGCCGGTCACCGGCCAGCCCCCGGCCGGCATCTACAACGATGTGGTGCAGGTGACCATCACCTATTGACCTGCATGCCGACCAACGGTCGACACCCACCGGGGTTTCGGCACATCCACGTCATGCGTGGATGCGCGCATCATTCCTGTGCCAGGAGCAGTCGACTGACAGTCGACGCTACAGATTCGGCCGATCCAGCCGATACCGCGCAGCGAGATCTTTCAGCACGGTGGTTGCCAGGTGGCTCGCGCATTTCTGATAGGGGCGATACTGTTCGCCAGCACATCGGCGTGGGCCGAACCCGGCCCCAGCAACCTGCAGATCCGCCTGACCGTGGTCGAAGCCTGCCGCGATGACCCCGGCAGCACCCACTGCCCCGCCCCCCACCAGCGCAGCGACACACCGCAACTTCCGCCCCAGGTCCGCGAGCTCGCGCCTCCCGCCGACGGCGAAGACACGACGTCCGCCGTGACCGTCATCTACTGATGCGGGCACTTCTGACCCTGCTGGCGATGCTGCTGGCGTTGCCTGCCGCGGCATTGGACCTGTTGCCGACCACACTGCAGCTGCCCGCCGAAGGTGGCCAGGGCGAACTTTGGCTCTTCAACCCCGGTCCCGGCCGCTGGCAGGGCCGGGTACAGATCCTTGCGTGGGACCAGCAGACCGACGCGGACATGCTGCGTCCCACCGACCAGGTGCTCGCCAGCCCCACCCTGCTCGACATCCCGCCCGGCGTCCGACAGCGCATCTGGCTGCTGCCACGCCAGCCGGCATCCGCTGTCGGCGAACAGGCCTATCGGGTCGTCCTGGCCCCCACTACGCCAGGCCTGCAGCGCTATTCGCTGCCGTTGTTCCGCGGGCACGCCACGCCAATGACCCAATCGCGGCTGCATGCAGGGATCGAACCCGGCCAGTCACATACCTTCCTGCGACTGAGCAACACCGGTACCCTGCACGCACGCCTGAACGATCTCGCCTACATCACCAGCGGCGGTCAGCGCACCCTGCTGCTGCCCGGCCTGGCCGGGTATCTGCTGGCCGGCCATGAGCGCCGCTGGGCCCTGCCCGCCCGCGCTGATGGCTACGCCGGCGGTCATTTCCAGGCCCGGCTGCAGGATGGCCGCGTGATCGATCTGGTCGCTCCAGGCCCGGCAATTGCAGCCAGCGCACCGAGCGGGCTATAATCGACCGGATTCCTGCCGCCTGCGTGCGCGGGAACCCGTCCACACCGGACGTCACCGGTGAATCCACACCTGCTGCCCCCATCCGTGCCGGGGTGCTCCGCAAGGAGTTCGGCCACGGAGGCAACAGGGAAGCCCAACCCCGGAACCGATCGCGCTTCCACGCGTCCCGCATACCTATCCCCGCGGGCGGAATCGCTGGTTCCATATCAGGAGTATTGCAATGCCCCAGGTCACCATGCGTCAGATGCTGGAAGCCGGCGTCCACTTCGGCCACCAGACCCGCTACTGGAACCCCAAGATGGCTCCGTACATCTTCGGCGCCCGCGGCAAGATCCACATCATCAACCTGGAAAAGACCGTCCCGCTGTTCAACGACGCGATGAACTTCATCTCGTCGGTTGCCCAGAAGCGCGGCACCGTCCTGTTCCTGGGCACCAAGCGCAGCGCCCGCGAAACCATCAAGGAAGAAGCCGAGCGTTGCGGCATGCCGTTCATGAACCAGCGCTGGCTGGGCGGCACCCTGACCAACTTCCGTACCGTCAAGCAGTCGGTTGCCCGCCTGAAGGAACTGGAAGCCGGTGAAACCGACGGCACCTTCGAGAAGCTGGTCAAGCACGAAGTGCTGGGCCTGCGTCGCGAGCGCGACAAGCTGGAAGCCTCGCTGGGCGGCATCAAGGACATGAACCGCCTGCCGGACGCCATCTTCGTGATCGACATCGGCCACGAAGACATCGCGATCAAGGAAGCCAAGAAGCTGGGCATCCCGGTCATCGCCGTGGTCGACACCAACTACAACCCGGAACTGGTGGACTACGCCATCCCGGGCAACGACGACGCCATCCGCGCTGTGCAGCTGTACGCCCGCGCCGCTGCCGACGCCGTGCTGGAAGGCAAGGCTGCTGCTCCGCACGCTGCTTCGGTGCGTGAGGAAGAGTTCGCTGAAGCCGCTGCTGAAGGCGAAGAGAAGCCGGCCCGCCGCGCTCCGGCCAAGAAGGCTGCCAAGAAGGGCGACGACGCCCAGGCCTGATCCAGGCCCGGGGTGGACGCCCGGCGTCCACCCTCCCTGCGCGCAGCCTTTGGCGCGTGACAGGACCGTGTCACACGGGCCGGCCACCATGCCGGCCCAACCCCTTTCTTTCGTGAGGTAATCCCGTGGAAATCACTGCTTCCCTGGTCAAGGAACTGCGCGAGCGCACCGGCGCCGGCATGATGGAATGCAAGAAGGCGCTCACCGAAGCCAACGGCGACATCGACGCTGCTGCTGAAGCCATGCGCAAGTCCGGCGCCGCCAAGGCCGACAAGAAGGCTGACCGCGTGGCCGCCGAAGGCCGTCTGGGCCTGGCCCAGGATGGCGGCAAGGCCGTGCTGGTCGAAGTCAACTCGGAAACCGACTTCGTCGCCAACGATGACAACTTCAAGTCCTTCGTCAATGCCGTTGCCGCTGCCGCCCTGGCATCGGGCGCCACCGACGTCGAAGCCGTGAAGGCTGCCAAGCTGGCCGATGGCCGCACCGTTGAAGAAGCCCGCGCCACCGCCGTGCAGACCCTGGGTGAGAACATCCAGATCCGTCGCATGGTGAATGTCGACACCACCGGCAACATCGGTGCGTATGTCCACACCAACGGCAAGGTCGGCGTTCTGGTCGATCTGATCGGCGGCGACGTCGAGCTGGCCCGTGGCCTGGCCATGCACGTGGCTGCGCTGAAGCCGCCGCACAACAAGGCTGCGGACGTTCCGGCCGACTTCGTCGAGAAGGAAAAGGAAATCGAGCTGGCCAAGATGTCCGAAAAGGACAAGGCCAAGCCGGCCGACATCCTGGAAAAGATCATCAGCGGCAAGATCAACAAGATCGTCAGCGACGTGACCCTGTACGGCCAGACCTACGTGCTGGGCGACACCACCGTCGAGCAGGTGGTCAAGGCCGCTGGCGCCGATGTTGCTGGCTTCAAGCTGCTGATCGTCGGCGAAGGCATCGAGAAGGTGGTGGAAGACTACGCCGCCGAAGTTGCCAAGGCGATGCAGGTCTGATTCCAGCCTTCCGGCTGTGAAGCAACCAGAAGGAGCCGCGGGAGACCGCGGCTCTTTTTTTATGCCGGCGGCCCTGTGGGGTGCGCACAGCGGCACCTTTGCGTTGCGCGCGAATCAAGCCGATACTCGGCACAGGGAATCAACAGTCATTTAGCAGGAACGAAAATCGCGGACTGTGATGCATTCCTAGGTATTCTTGTCCCAATGGAATTGAACGACCCGACATGCCTCCCGAGCTGACAGCTGCCCTGGCGCTCTGCCGCAACCTGCCCTCGCCACCCGGTATTGCCCTGCGCATCATCGAACTGGCACAGGACCCGGAAGCGGATATCGCCACCGCCGCCGACATCATCGCCATCGACATGGCGCTGAGCGCTCGCATGCTGCGCATCGCCAATTCGCCGCTGTACGCCAGCCGCCGTCGGATCGAGAACCTCGGCCAGGCACTGACCATGCTCGGCCTGAATGCCACGATCAGCCTGGCCCTCGGCTTCACCGTCACCCAGGGACTGACCGGCGGCACCGGCGCCGACCACGACCTGCGCCAACGCGCCTGGAAGCGCAGCATCCTCAGCGCGCTGGCCGCCAGCCAGCTGGGCCAGGCACGCGGCCTGCGCCGGCTGGAAGAACTGATGCTGGCCGGCCTGCTGCAGGACCTGGGCGTACTGTGCCTGGCCCAGGCCGAATCGGAGCGCTACCTGCCGCTGCTGCGCGAAGCACGCGACAACATCGATCTGGTCGCGCGCGAGCGCGACGAACTGGGCTGCAGCCACGCCGAGGTCGGCGCCTGGGTGGCCGAGCAGTGGGGCCTGCCGCGCTACCTGGTGGAGAGCATCAGCCACAGCGAAGACCTGGACGCCGCGGAGTCGCCGTTCCAGGCCTGCGTGCAGCTGTCCGGTGCCGTGGCCGACATCTGGCTGGACGATGACGCCGATGCCGCCCGCGAGCGCGCCCTGCAGCAGGTGCATGACCGCCTTGAACTGGACAGCGCCCGTTTCGACCAGGTCCTGACCCGCATCAGCGAGGCCCTGCCGGACATCGCCAGCCTGTTCGAGGCCGGCCTGAATTCCCCCTCGCGGGTGCGCGAGCTGATCGACCACGCGCAGGAGCTGGCCACCCTGCGCAACCTGCGCGAACTGCAGGATGCCGACCAGGCCCGTCGCCGCGCTGACGAATTCGAAGCCCGGGCCAAGCGCCTGGCCGACCAGGCCCATCGAGATGCCCTCACCGGCGTGCTCAACCGGCGCCAGCTGGAAGCCGTGCTGGAGCAGGAATTCCTGCGCGCCGGTCGCCAGGGCTGGCCGCTGTCGGTGGCCTTCATCGACCTGGACGACTTCAAGAAGATCAACGACGCCCATGGCCACCTGACCGGCGACGAGGTGCTGCGGGCCTTTGCCGGCAAACTGCAGGGCCAGCTGCGCCACAGCGACACCGTGGCCCGCTTCGGCGGCGAGGAGTTCGTCGCGCTGCTGCCCAACACCAGCGAAACGGTAGCACTGGACGTGATCCGCCGGGTACTGGCCAACATCGTTGCCACGCCGATGGCCGAACTGGAAGGCGGCCCGCTGTTCGTCACCTTCTCCGCCGGCGTGGCCACCCAGGGCGGCTACGAACGCTTCGCCGACGTGCAGGACCTGCTGCGCGCCGCCGACGACGTGCTGTACCGCTCCAAGAACCTCGGCCGCAACCGGGTGATCGCGCGCTCCCCCGGCGCCCTCGGCCACGACGAGCTGTCAGCGACCGCGGGCGCCGAGCTGGGCTGAACCGGAAGCCCCGGATGACCAGGGCGAACGCCAGGATTTTACGCCGCAGTGCACAAAACACTATGGCCCGACGCCGCATGCGCGTAGAATCGCCCGCGATTTCCACGCACCCGAGGTCCCCATGTCCAAGCTCGCCTATCGCCGCATCCTTCTGAAACTGTCCGGGGAGGCGCTGATGGGAGATGAGGACTACGGCATCGACCCGAAGATCATCAACCGCCTGGCCCGTGAGGTCATCGAAGCCCAGCAAGCCGGTGCCGAAGTGGCGCTGGTGATCGGCGGCGGCAACATCTTCCGCGGCGCCGGCCTGGCCGCAGGCGGCATGGACCGGGTCACCGGCGACCAGATGGGCATGCTGGCCACGGTCATCAACGCCCTGGCCATGCAGGACGCCCTGGAGAAGCTGGGCGCCAAGGCGCGCGTGATGAGCGCGATCAAGATCAACGACGTGTGCGAGGACTACATCCGCCGCCGCGCCATCCGCCACCTGGAAAAGGGCCGCCTGGTGATCTTCGCCGCCGGCGTCGGCAGCCCGTTCTTCACCACCGACTCCGGCGCCGCCCTGCGCGCGATCGAGATCGGCGCCGACCTGCTGCTGAAGGCCACCAAGGTCGATGGCGTGTACGACAAGGACCCGAACAAGCACAGCGATGCGGTCCGCTTCGACAGCCTGAGCTATGACGAAGTGATCCGCCGCGGCCTGGAAGTGATGGATACCGCCGCCTTCGCACTGGCCCGCGACAGCGACCTGCCGATGCGCGTGTTCGACATGGGCCAGCCGGGCGAGCTGCTGAAGATCCTCAACGGCGAGAACATCGGCACCCTGGTCCAGGGCCGCGATCCGGCCTGAGCCTGAGCGCGCGGCGACAACCGGGCCGATTCAGGCCCGGCAGCGTCCCGTATTCGCCTATAATCGCCCGATTCCAGATACATCCAGGACCGGGCGATGCTCAACGACATCAAGAACAACGCGCAGACGCGCATGGCCAAGAGCATCGACGCTCTGAAGCACACCCTCACCTCCATCCGGACCGGGCGTGCCACGCCGGCCCTGCTGGACCGCGTGACGGTCAATGCCTACGGCAACGCCAGCACCCCGCTGAACCAGGTTGCCTCGATCTCCAACGCCGATGCGCACTCGCTGCTGGTCACCCCGTTCGACAAGGGCATGATCAAGGAGATCGAGAAGGGTCTCTACAACGCCGAGTTCACCCCGAACACGCTGGGCACCGCGATCCGCATCAACATGCCGCCGCCGACCGAAGAGCGCCGCAAGGAGCTGGTCAAGCAGGTGCAGAAGGAAGGCGAAGGCGCCAAGATCGCGATCCGCAACATCCGTCAGGACGCGAACAAGGAAATCGCCAAGCTGGTCAAGGACAAGGCGATCAGCGAGGACGAGAAGAAGCGCGGTGAGGACGACATCCAGAAGTTGACCGACACCAACATCAAGGACGTCGACAAGGTCGTTGCCGACAAGGAAAAAGAACTGCTGTCGGTCTGAAGTCGATGCCTTCAGTCCCGCCTCCGTTGCCGGCCACCCTGCCCCGCCACGTCGCCATCATCATGGATGGCAACGGGCGCTGGGCACAGCAGCGCCGCCGCCCGCGCGTGATCGGCCATCGTGCCGGCGCGCGCGCGGTCAACCGCACCATCGAGCGCTGCCTTGAACTGGGCATTCCGGCGCTGACCCTGTTCGCGTTTTCCAGCGAGAACTGGGGCCGGCCGCAGGAAGAAGTCGACGCCCTGATGAAGCTGTTCCTCGGCGCGCTCGACCGCGAAGTGGACGAACTGCACCGACGCGGCGTGCGCGTACGCTTCATCGGCGAACGCGAGCGCTTTGGTGCCGGACTGGTCAGCCGCATGCAGCTGGCCGAGCAGCGCACCGCCGACAACACCACCCTGACCCTGTCGATCGCCGCCAGTTACGGCGGTCGCCAGGACATCGCCCGTGCCGCGCGCGCACTGGCCGCTGAAGTCGCCGCAGGACGCCTGCTGCCCGAACAGATCGACGAATCGCTGCTGGGCAGCCAGGTCGCCCTGGCCGACCTGCCGCCGCCGGATCTGTTCATCCGCACCGGTGGCGACACCCGCATCAGCAACTTCCTGCTGTGGCAACTGGCCTACACCGAGCTGTGGTTCACCGAGGCGCTGTGGCCGGACTTCGATGCCGCCCTGCTGCAGCAGGCGCTGGATGCCTATGGCAGCCGCGAGCGTCGTTTCGGCCTGACCAGCGCCCAGATCGCCGCACTGGCCACCGAGACCTCCAGCCCATGACCAAGACCCGAGTCCTCGCCGCGCTGATCATGGCGCCGCTCGCCATTGCCGCGATCCTGCTGCTGCCGACGCAATGGCTGGCCGCCGCCGCCGCCGCCGTGCTGCTGATCGGCCTGTGGGAATGGCTGAAGCTGGCCGGCATCGAAGACACCCTCGCGCGCACCGTGCTGCTGGTGCTGAACCTGCTGCTGATGGTGCTGCTGGTGTGGGCCGATGGCAGCACGCTGGTGCTGTTCCAGATCACCACACTGGCAGGTGTTGCCTGGTGGCTGGCGGCGCTGGCCTGGCTGCGCTTCTTCAACTTTGGCGCCCAGCCGACGGCCCCCTCCCGGATCGTGAAGATGCTGGCCGGCACCCTGGCCATCGTTCCTGCCTGGGCAGCGCTGGTACTGATCCACGCTGGCGGTGACCCGCCAGGCAAGCAGGGCCACCTGTGGCTGCTGGCGGCACTGGCACTGGTCTGGGCAGCCGATTCGGGCGCCTATTTCGCCGGCCGTCACTTCGGCAAGCACAAGCTGGCGCCGCGGATCAGCCCCAACAAGACCTGGGAAGGCCTGTTCGGCGGCCTGCTGGCCGGTGTCGCCGTGGCCCTCGGACTGGGCTGGCTGGCCGGCATCGACATCGCGCACCTGCCGGGCCTGCTGATCACCTCGGTGGTGGCCGTATTCGCGTCGGTGCTGGGTGACCTGTTCGAAAGCCTGATCAAGCGCCACGCCGGTGCCAAGGACTCGGGCAACCTGATTCCGGGCCATGGTGGCGTGCTCGACCGCGTCGACGGCGTCCTCGCCGCCGTGCCGGTGTTCGCGCTGGGCAAGGAAATCTTCGGGTTCTGACCATGAATGCTGTCGCAGACCTGCGCCGGGTCGCCGTATACGGCGCCACCGGCTCGATCGGTGCCTCCACGCTGGACGTCATCGCCCGCCACCCGCAGCGCTACCAGGCCACGGTGCTGGCCGCCGGCCGCCAGGTGCAGGCACTGCTGGCCCTGTGCCGCCAACACGAGCCGGCGCACGCGGTCATCGCCGACGAAGCGCTGTTCACCGAACTGCGCGACGGCCTGCGCGATGCCGGGCTGTCGACCGAGGCCCACGCCGGTCATGCCGCACTGGACCAGCTGGCAGCAAGCGATGCCTGCGACACGGTCGTCGCGGCCATTGTCGGTGCTGCAGGGCTGTCCTCGACCCTCGCCGCCGCTGCGGCCGGCAAGCGCATCCTGCTGGCCAACAAGGAATCGCTGGTACTGGCCGGCGAGCTGCTGACCCGCACCGCCGAGCGCGCCGGCGCCGAGATCATTCCGATCGACAGCGAGCACAGCGCGATCTTCCAGTGCCTGCGTTCGCGCGACGCCAGCATCGACGGCGCCGGCGTGCGCCGGATCCTGCTGACCGCGTCGGGCGGCCCGTTCCGCGGCCGCAGCCGCGCCGAGCTGGCCGAGGTCACCCCGGCCCAGGCCGTGGCTCACCCGAAGTGGTCGATGGGCCCGAAGATCTCGGTCGATTCGGCGACGTTGATGAACAAGGGCCTGGAAGTCATCGAGGCGCACCATCTGTTCTCGGTGCCCGGCGAGCGCATCGAGGTGCTGGTGCACCCGCAGAGCCTGGTCCATTCGCTGGTCGAATTCGTCGACGGCTCGACCCTGGCCCAGATGGGCCTGCCGGACATGCGCACCACCCTGGCGGTCGGCCTGGGCTGGCCGCAGCGCATCGAATCGGGCGTGGCCGGGCTGGACCTGCTGGCGCAGGGCCGGCTGGATTTCGAGGCGCCTGACACCGACGCCTTCCCCTGCCTGGCGCTGGCCTGGCAGGCCATGCAGGCCGGCGGTACTGCCCCGGCGGTGCTGAACGCCGCCAATGAAGAGGCGGTTTCAGCATTTCTTCAGGGCCGGATCGGTTTCCTGACCATCCCGGAGCTGGTTGCTAACGCTCTTTCAACACTGCCGACCCAGCCAGCCGATACACTGGAGGTCCTGTTGTCCGCCGACCAGCGCGCACGCCAGCTCACCCTGAACGCCATCGACGCCGCCTGAACGACCGCCTCGCCCAGCATGACGCCGCCGCCCCTGCCCGCCACTGTGAGCCTGCATGACTGACTTCCTCGGATCGGTCTGGTGGATGATTGTCAGCCTCGGGCTGCTGGTCACGTTCCACGAGTTCGGGCATTACTGGGTCGGCCGCCTCTGTGGGGTCAAGATCCTGCGCTTCTCGGTCGGCTTCGGCCGTCCGCTGTGGTCGCGCCGCGACAGGCACGGCACCGAGTTCGCCATTGCCGCCATCCCGCTGGGTGGCTACGTGAAGTTCCTCGACGAACGTGAGGTCGAGGTCCATCCCCACGAGCGCGGCCAGGCCTTCAACCACAAGACCGTGTGGCAGCGCATCGCCATTGTTGCTGCAGGGCCGATCGCCAATCTGCTGCTGTGCATCCTGCTGCTGTGGGCGATGTTCGTGATCGGCAAGCAGGACTACTCGCCGACGATCGGCCGGGTTGACGGCATCGCCGCCAGCGCCGGTCTGCTCAGCGGTGACCGCGTTCTGCGGGTAGATGAGCGCCAGGTCGCCACCCTGGGCGAGGCCAGCATGGCGCTGACCGCCGCCGCGATGGATCGCCGCGACGTCACGCTTCAGGTACTCGACCCTGCGGACCAGGTGCGCGTGCGCACCCTGCCGCTGTCGCAGCTGCCCGCCGGCTTCGATGAACGACGGGTACCGATCCTGGCCGGCCTGTACTGGCAATCGTGGCTGCAGCCGGCACTGGTCGACTCGCTCACCGCCGATTCGGTGGTCACCGGGCTGCTGCAGCCGGGCGACCTGATCGTGGCGATCGACGGCCAGCGCATCGACAGCGTCGACCAGGTGATCGGCGAGATCCAGGCCCTCGGCCGTGCCGGAGGCCCCGGCATGATCGAGGTCCTGCGAGGCGGTGAACGCCTTGCACTGGAAGTCACGCCCCGCCAGGGCAAGGATGGCAAGGGCAACCCGGTCTGGCAGATCGGCGTCGGCTTCCCCACCACCTACAGCCCCTCCTACGACACCCTGCTGCGCTATGGGCCGCTGGATGCAGTGACCGTCGCCGTACGTGAAACCGGCCGACTTGCCGCCGACTCGCTGGGCATGATGGCCCGCATCGTCACCGGCAAAGCCTCGCTGCAGAACGTTTCCGGGCCGGTCACCATCGCCCGCGTGGCCAATGTCTCGGCCAAACGCGGCCTCGACTGGTTCCTGCAGTTCCTTGCCCTGCTGTCACTCAGCCTGTGCATCATCAACCTGTTGCCGATCCCGATCTTGGACGGCGGGCACCTGCTGTATTACCTTATCGAGTTGGTCAAGGGCAGCCCGCTGAGCGAGCGTGCCATCGCCGCCGGCCAATACATCGGCCTGGCGTTGCTGGCCGGGCTGATGGGGTTGGCGTTCTACAACGACATCCTCGGCCTGGTCCCGCGATGAACTTTTCCACGTTGTTGCCGTCTACAGCGTCGGCATCCCGCACCAATGAAATCGACCTTCCTACCGGACGTGACATGACGCGACTCCCCAATCGCCGCCTGCTGGCCCTCGCCCTCGCCGCCGTCACCGGCGCTCCCACCCTGGCCCAGGCAGCCGAGCCCTTCACTGTCAGCGACATCCGCGTCGATGGCCTGCAGCGCATCAGCTCGGGCACGGTGTTCACCTACCTGCCGGTGGAACGGGGCGAGACGATCACCGACAACAAGGTCGGCGAGACCATCCGCGCGCTGTACAAGACCGGCTTCTTCGAAGACGTGCAGCTGGACCGCCAGGGCAGCATCCTGGTGGTGACCGTCAAGGAACGCCCGGCGATCAACAAGCTGACCGTGACCGGCAACAAGGACATCAAGTCCGAGCAGCTGCTCAAGGGCCTGTCCGACATCGGCCTGACCGAGGGCGGCACCTTCGACCGCCTGAGCCTGGACCGCGTGACCCAGGAACTGCGCCGCCAGTACAACGACCGCGGCAAGTACACCGTCGAGATCACCCCGACCGTGAGCCCGCTGGACCGCAACCGCGTGGACATCGCGATCGCCATCAAGGAAGGCAAGGCGGCCAGGATCCGCCACGTCAACCTGGTCGGCACCGAGAAGTTCGAGAGCAAGGACATCCTGGAGACCTGGGAGTCCAAGGAGCACAACTGGGCGTCGTGGTACCGCCGTGACGACCAGTACTCCAAGGAAAAGCTGTCCGGCGACCTGGAAAAGCTCAACTCGTGGTACCTGGACCGCGGCTACGTCGACTTCAGCATCGATTCCACCCAGGTCTCGATCAGCCCCGACAAGCGCGACATGTTCCTCACCGCGGGCGTGACCGAGGGTGCGCAGTACAAGATCTCCGAGATCAAGG
Organism: Stenotrophomonas sp. YJH_SMC_54; assembly: GCF_059368435.1. Classification (NCBI taxonomy): domain Bacteria; kingdom Pseudomonadati; phylum Pseudomonadota; class Gammaproteobacteria; order Lysobacterales; family Lysobacteraceae; genus Stenotrophomonas; species Stenotrophomonas sp. YJH_SMC_54. Next base: position 202,541 of record NZ_JCAFRS010000006.1, read on the forward strand.
TCAGCGGCGACACCATCCTTCCGCAGGAGGACGTCGAGCGCATGGTGATCCAGAAGCCGGGCGACACGTTCTCGCGTGCCCTGCTGGAATTCAGCTCGGACACCATCACCAACTCGCTGTCCAACATCGGCTACGCGTTCGCCAAGGTGAACCCGATCCCGACCACCAACCGTGCCGAACAGACGGTAGGGATCAACATGCAGGTCGTGCCCGGCCCGCGCGTGTCGGTGCGCCGCATCCTGTTCCGTGGCAATACCCGCACCTCCGACGAAGTGATGCGTCGCGAAATGCGCCAGTTCGAGAACAGCTGGTACTCGCAGGCCGCGATCGACCGCTCCAAGATCCGCCTGCAGCGCCTGGGCTACTTCGAGTCGGTGGACGTCGAGACCCCGGCCGTCAGCGGCAGCAACGACCAGGTCGACGTCGTCTACAACGTCAAGGAAACCACCTCCGGCAGCTTCGTGTTCGGCCTGGGCTATTCGCAGTCCTACGGCATGACCACCTCGGTGCAGCTGTCGCAGAACAACTTCCTCGGCGGCGGCAACCGCGTGTCGGTCGAGGCCTCGCGCAGCAGCTACCTGCAGCGCTACGGCTTCAGCTACACCAACCCGTACTTCACCGACGACGGCGTTTCGCTGGGCTACAACCTGTCCTGGCGTGAACTGGACTACTCCGACTTCAACACCGCGCAGTACAACAGCACCAATGGTTCTGCGCAGGTGGTATTCGGCGTGCCGCTGACCGAGACCGACACCGTCTCGCTGATGTTCGGCATCGACAGCAACCAGATCACGACCTACCGTGGCTCGACCCCGCCCTCGATCATCGATTACATCGATGCGGTCGGTTCGCGCACCTTCCATGCCTGGCGCACGGAACTGGGCTGGGCGCGCGACTCGCGCAACGACTACTTCATGCCGACCCGCGGCACCTACCAGCGCGTCGGCCTGGAAACCACCCTGCCGGGTTCGACCATCGAGTACTACAAGCTGAACTACCAGATCAGCAAGTACTGGCCGATCATGCCGTCGCTGGTGATCAACACCCGCGCCGAAGTGGGCTACGGCGATGCCTACGGCAAGGACTACACCCGTACGATCACCAATGCCGATGGCACCACCCGTACCGTCACCGCCAGCGGCCTGCCGTTCTTCGAGAACTTCTATGCCGGTGGTACCAACTCGGTACGCGGCTTCGAGGACAACACCCTCGGCCCGCGCGAAGCCACCGACGGTTACCCGGAAGGCCAGCCGCTGGGTGGTTCGCTGAAGACCGTCGGTTCGGTCGAAGCCTACTTCCCGCGCCTGTTCGACAGCCCGTCTGCACGCGTGTCGGCCTTCGTCGACTTCGGTAACGTCTACAACGGCACCAAGAACTTCAAGGCCAACGAACTGCGCGTCTCCACCGGTGTCGCCCTGCTGTGGCGCGCCCCGGTCGGCCCGATCTCGATCAGCTACGCGTTCCCGCTGAAGAAGGAAGACGGCGACAAGATCGAACGCCTGCAATTTACCTTCGGTGGTCAGTTCTAAGAACTGACCACCGAAGGTGCGCCGCGGCTTGCTGTGCAAGCAGCGGGTCCCGACCTACCTCCTATCCCCCGCGCCATTGGCGCGCCCCCCTTAACAGAAGGGGGGCTCTCCACCAGACGGGGCGCGAAGCGCCGGGCATTGCCCGGCGTTTTCGTTTAGTCCGGATGCGGGAAGCGCGCACCCCGCTTTTGATTTTTTCTGTTTTTCCGTGGCTGGCACTCGCGCCAGGCCGTCGGAGGTCGGACGGGGTGGGGCTGCGGGGGTGTGAGCCGCATGGATGCGGCGACCAAGGCTACATGGACGTACTTGCGCCGCCCCCCGCAGTCCCGCCCCGTCCGACCCAGCCCATGACACTGGCTCTGCCGGCCGCGAGGGGCCCTGCCGTTGGCTGCATATGCCCCCCGCATGACCGCAATGGCGTCACACGTTAAACTCCCGCCGTGAATACTCCCACCTACACCGCCCAGCAACTCGCCGAGCAGTTCGGCCTGCAGGTCCATGGCGACCCCGCCACCGCCATCCACGGCGTGGCCACCCTCGCCCACGCCGGTCCTGGCCAGCTGACCTTCCTCGCCAATCCACGCTACCGCGCCCAGCTGGCCGACAGCCAGGCCTCGCTGGTCGTGCTGCGCGCCGACGACGCCGAAGCCGCCCCCGGCGCCGCGCTCGTGGCCAAGGACCCGTACACCACCTTCGCCAAGATCGCCGCGCTGTTCGACATCGCGCCCACGCGCCCACCGGGCATCCACCCCAGCGCCGTCATCGATTCCAGCGCCCAGGTCGCCGCCAGCGCCCACATCGGCCCCTTCGTCTCCATCGGCGCGCGCAGCGTGGTCGGCGAGAACTGCATCATCGGCGCCGGCAGCGTGATCGGCGAAGACTGCAGCCTGGACAGCGGCTGCGAACTGATCGCCCGGGTCACCCTGGTCACCCGGGTCAAGCTCGGCAAGCGCGTGCGCGTGCACCCCGGTGCCGTGCTCGGTGCCGATGGCTTCGGCCTGGCGATGGACGCCGGCAAGTGGATCAAGGTGCCGCAGCTCGGCGGCGTGCGCATCGGCGACGATTGCGAAATCGGCGCCAACACCTGCGTCGACCGTGGTGCACTGGAAGACACCGTGCTGGACGAAGACGTGCGCCTGGACAACCTGGTACAGATCGCGCACAACGTGCAGATCGGCGCGCACTCGGCCATCGCCGGCTGCACCGGCATCGCCGGCAGCGCCAGGATCGGCCGCTACTGCCTGCTCGGCGGCCACGTCGGCGTGGTCGGCCACCTCGAGATCTGCGACAAGGTCGTGATCACCGGCAAGTCGGTGGTCCGCAATTCCATCCATGAGCCGGGCGAGTACTCGTCCGGCACCCCGTTGACCGACAACCGCACGTGGCGCAAGAACGCCGCGCGCTTCAAGCAGCTGGACGCATTGGCTCGCCGCGTCCTGGCTGCTGGCAAGGAGAAAGAATGAACGACACGCTGCAGCTTCCGATCGACGTCTGCCAGATCCAGGAACTGCTCCCGCACCGCTACCCGTTCCTGCTGGTGGACCGGGTGCTTGAGCTCGACATCGAGGCCAAGCGCATCCTGGCGCAGAAGAACGTCAGCATCAACGAGCCGTTCTTCCAGGGTCACTTCCCGGGCCGCCCGATCATGCCCGGCGTGCTGATCATCGAAGCGCTGGCCCAGGCCGGTGGCGTGATGACCCAGCTGACGCTTGGCCGCGATGCGCAGTCCAAGCTGTTCTACATGGTCAAGGTGGAAAACGCCCGCTTCAACAAGCAGGTCGTGCCCGGCGACGTGCTGATGCTGGATGTGCAGATGAAGCGCCTGATCCGCAACATGGGCTGGTACTACGGCGAGGCCAAGGTGAACGGTGAAGTCGTTGCCTCGGCCGAGGTCATGTGCGCCGGTGCCAAGGGCTGATCCACGGGAGGCAGCAATGACTGACAACGCACCACGGATCCACCCGACTGCCGTCATCGATCCGGCCGCGCGCCTGGCCGACGACGTCCAGGTCGGCGCGTTCACCCTGATCGGTGCCGATGTGGAAATCGGCGCCGGCACAGTGGTCGGCCCCCATTGCAGCATCCACGGCCCGACCAGGATCGGCCGTGACAACCGCTTCATCGGCCACGCCGCGATCGGTGGCGAGCCGCAGGACAAGAAGTTCGCTGGCGAACGCACCGAACTGGTGATCGGCGACCGCAACGTGTTCCGCGAGTTCGTCACCCTGAACCGTGGCACCGGCGGCGGCGGCGGCATCACCACGATCGGCAACGACAACTGGATGCTGGCCTACACGCACGTGGCGCACGACTGCCATGTCGGCAACTTCTGCGTGTTCTCCAACAACACCACCCTGGCCGGCCACGTGACCGTGGGCGACTACGTGATCATCAGCGGCTTCGCTGGTGCCCACCAGTTCTGCCGCATCGGTGCCCACGCCTTCCTCGGCATGGGCGCGCTGACCAACGGCGACGTTCCGCCGTTCACCATGGTCGGCACCGATTCGCTGGGCCGCCCGCGCGGCATCAACAGCGAAGGGCTGAAGCGTCGTGGCTTCGACGCCGAGCGGATCTCCGCCATCAAGCGCGCCTACCGCACCCTGTACGTGGCGGGCCTGCCGCTGGCCGAAGCCAAGGTGCAGCTGACCGAACAGGCACGCGACAGCGATGACGTGAAGGCCATGCTGGACTTCATCGAGCACGCTGAGAGGCCCTTGCTGCGATGAGCAGCACGACCGGCCAGGCGCCGGCCGGCGCCGCCGTGATTCCGCTGGCCTCGATGGCCGGCAGCGTCCCCGCGCAGCGGGTGCTCAGCGAGCGCCCGTTGCGGATCGCTCTGGTGGCCGGTGAGGCCTCCGGTGATCTGCTGGGTGCGGGCCTGGTGCGCGAGCTGAAGGCACGCTTTCCGAATGCCGAATTCGCCGGCATCGGTGGCGATGCCATGCGCAGCGCCGGCTGCCTGACCTGGCACGATGCCAGCGAGCTGGCGGTGATGGGACTGACCGAAGTGCTGCGCCACCTGCCACGCCTGCTGAAACTGCGTTCCGCGTTCCGCCAGCGTGCACTGGAATGGCAGCCGGACGTGTTCATCGGCATCGACGCGCCCGACTTCAACCTGGGCATCGAACGCTGGCTGAAGCAGCGCGGCGTGCGCACCGTGCACTACGTCAGCCCCTCGGTCTGGGCCTGGCGCGAGAAGCGCGCCGAGAAGATCGGCAGCAGTGCCGACCTGGTGCTGTGCCTGTTCCCGATGGAACCCCCGATCTATGCCAGGCACGGCATCGACGCGCGCTTCGTTGGCCATCCGATGGCCGATGACATCCCCCTGCAGGGCAACCGCGAGGAAGCGCGCGCCGCGCTTGGCCTGCCGACCTCGGCCAAGGTGCTGGCAGTGCTGCCAGGCAGCCGCCTGGGCGAAATCTCGCGCCTCGGTGAACCGTTCTTCGAGGCCGCCTGGCAGGTCTCCGAGCGCATCCCCGGCCTGCACGTGGTAGTGCCTGCCGCCAACCCGGCCTGCAAGCGCCTGATCGAAGAACAGCTGTCACGCTCGGCGCTGCCGGTAGCCTTCTCGCATGTACTCGACGGTGAGGCGCGAAACGCGATGATCGCCGCCGATGTGGTGGTGCTGGCCTCGGGTACCGCGACGCTGGAGGCGATGCTGGTCAAGCGGCCGATGGTGGTCGGTTACCGCGTCAACGAGCTGACCTACCGCCTGGTCAAGGCGCTGGGCCTGATCAAGGTCGACCGCTTTGCCCTGCCCAACATCCTGGCGGGCCAGGACCTGGCACCGGAACTGATGCAGCACGACTGCACGCCGGACAAGCTGGCGGCGGCCATCCAGCAATGGTTCGACCACCCGCAGCGGGTGACCGACCTGCAGGACACCTATGCCCGCCTGCATCAACGACTGCGCCGCAATGCCTCGGCCCGCGCGGCCGACGCTGTGGGCGAGCTGTTGATGCGCGACCAGGCCCAGGCATGAGCCGCCGCCACGCCGCAGCGGCCAGCCTGGCCCTGTTCGACGGTGCTGCCGTGGTCGAGCCGGAGCGTCTGGTCGCCGGCGTCGACGAAGCCGGCCGCGGTCCGCTGGCCGGACCGGTCGCGGTGGCGGCGGTGGTGTTCGACCCGGCACGGCCACGCATCAACGGCCTGGACGATTCCAAGCAACTCACCGCAGCCCGCCGCGAGCAACTGCATGACCGCATCATCGAACGTGCCCTGGCCTGGCACGTGGTGCTGGTGGACGTGGACACCATCGACCGCCTGAACATCTACCAGGCCACCCTGCAGGGCATGCGTGACGTCGTTGCAGCGGTCGCCCACGTGGCCGGCTTCGCCCGCATCGACGGCAACGTGGTGCCCAAGGGCCTGGTACTGCCGGCGCAGGCACTGGTCGGCGGTGATGGCATCGACCGCGCGATCATGGCCGCCTCGATCCTGGCCAAGGTCTCGCGCGACCGCTACATGCAGGACGTGCATGCCCGCCACCCGCAATACGGCTTCGAGCAGCACAAGGGCTACGGCACCCCGGCCCATCTGGCCGCCCTGCGCGAGCACGGCCCCTGCATGGAGCACCGGCGCAGCTTCGCCCCGGTGCGCGAGTGCCTGGAAAACCCGGCAGCTGTGACCGCAGACATCGCAATCGCCTGAATCGCCTGAACGGTCGCTGCACCCGGCTGCGAAAGCAGGGTCAGGCGGGGCCCGCGGTTCGCCTGCGAACCGTGGGGAGCGATAGCGCGGATGCGATATCGCATGCCGTCAAGAGCTTGTCGCGCCCTCCAGCCCTCGCTACCCTGACCGGGCACTCCAGCGCTTCCCGACCCCGGCGACGATTCCCCCGTCAGCACCCGGGGCCCGCGCGCTCCAACCTGGTCCGGCATGTCCAACTCCCGCTTCGTACATCTCCACGTCCACACCGAGTTCTCGCTGGCGGACTCCACCATCCGTGTGCCGGCCAAGCCGGACCAGGCGGACCCGAAGAAGGCCAAGCAGGCCAACCTGCTGTCACGCTCGGTCGAACTCGGCCTGCCCGCGCTGGCGGTGACCGACCTCAACAACCTGTTCGCCCTGGTCAAGTTCTACAAGGCGGCCGAAGGCGTGGGCATCAAGCCTATCGCCGGCGCCGACGTGCTGATCGCCGAGGAAGGGCAGGATCCGTGGCGGATGACCCTGCTGTGCCGCGACCGCGAGGGCTACCTGAGCCTGTCGCGGCTGCTGACCCGCGCGTGGATGGAAGGCCATCGCCCCGAAGGCGGCGTGGCCATTCATCCGGACTGGCTGAAGGCCGGCAACGCCAACCTGTTCGCGCTGGCCGGCCGGCAGAGCCTGGCCGGGCGCCTGGCGCTGGACGGCAAGCATGAACTGGCCGAGCAGCAGCTGGCCGATTGGCAGCGCGTGTTCGGCGATGGCCTGCACCTGGAGCTGACCCGCACCGGCCGCGAGGGCGAGGAAACCTTCAACCAGTTCGCGCTGATGGCCGCCGGCCAGCGTGGCCTGCCGGTGGTGGCCAGCAATGATGTGCGCTTCCTGGCGCCCACCGATTTCAGCGCGCACGAAGCGCGCGTGTGCATTTCCACCGGCCGCGTACTGGACGACCCCAAGCGCCCGCGCGAGTACAGCGACCAGCAGTACCTGAAATCGGCCGAAGAGATGTGTGCGCTGTTCGCCGACATTCCCGATGCCATCGACAACACGCTGGCGCTGGCCGAGCGCTGCAACATCGAGATGCGGCTGGGCACCTACTTCCTGCCCAATTACCCGGTGCCCGACGACGAGACCCTGGACACCTGGATCCAGAAGATGTCGCGCGACGGCCTGGAAGAGCGCCTGGAGAAGAATCCGCTGGCGCCGGGCAAGACCCGCGAAGATTATTTCGAGCGCCTGGAGTTCGAGCTCAACACCATCATCAAGATGGGTTTCCCCGGCTACTTCCTGATCGTGGCCGACTTCATCCAGTGGGGCAAGAACCAGGGCATCCCGATCGGCCCTGGCCGTGGTTCGGGTGCCGGTTCGCTGGTGGCGTGGGCGCTGAAGATCACCGATCTGGACCCACTGCCGTACAACCTGCTGTTCGAGCGCTTCCTGAACCCGGAACGCGTGTCGATGCCCGACTTCGACATCGACTTCTGCATGGACCGCCGCGACGAGGTGATCGACTACGTCGCGCGCAAGTACGGGCGCGAGCGCGTCAGCCAGATCATCACCTACGGCACCATGGCCGCCAAGGCGGTGGTGCGCGACTCCGGCCGCGTGCTCGGCTTCCCGTACGGCCTGGTCGACGGTGTTTCCAAGCTGATCCCGAACATCCTCGGCATCCACCTGAAGGATGCACTGGGCAAGGGCAAGGAAGGCCCCAGCTCGGAAATGGCGTCGCCGGAACTGATCCAGCGCTACGAGACCGAGGACGATGTCCGCGACCTGATCGACCTGGCGCTGCAGCTGGAAGACCTGACCCGCAACGCCGGCAAGCACGCCGGTGGCGTGGTGATCGGGCCCGAACCGCTGAGCGAGTTCTGCCCGCTGTACGCCGAACACGACGAGAACGGTCTCGGCAAGAACCCGGTCACCCAGTTCGACAAGAACGACGTGGAAGAAGTGGGCCTGGTGAAGTTCGACTTCCTCGGCCTGCGCACGCTGACCATCATCGACTGGGCGGTGAAGGCGATCAACAAGCGCCATGAGCGCGCCGGCATTCCGCCGGTGGACATCGCCGCGATTCCGCTGGACGACACGCCCACCTACAAGGACATCTTCGCCAACGGCAATACGGGCGCAGTGTTCCAGTTCGAATCCTCGGGCATGCGCCGCCTGCTGAAGGACGCGCGCCCCGACCGTTTCGAAGACCTGATCGCGCTGGTGTCGCTGTACCGCCCCGGCCCGATGGACCTGATTCCCTCCTTCAATGCGCGTAAGCACGGCCAGGAAGAAATCATCTATCCCGATCCGCGCACCGAAGCGATCCTGAAAGACACCTACGGCATCATGGTGTACCAGGAGCAGGTGATGCAGATGGCGCAGATCGTCGGCGGCTACTCGCTGGGCGGCGCCGACCTGCTGCGCCGTGCGATGGGCAAGAAGGTGCCGGCCGAAATGGCCAAGCACCGCGAGATCTTCCGCGAAGGCGCGGCCAAGGACGGCGTGGACGAAGCCAAGGCCGACGCGATCTTCGACCTGATGGAGAAGTTCGCCGGCTACGGCTTCAACAAGTCGCACGCCGCCGCCTACGCGCTGGTCAGTTACCAGACCGCATGGCTGAAACGCCATTACCCGGCCGAGTTCATGGCGGCCACGCTGTCGTCCGATCTGGACAACACCGACAAGGTGGTCGGCTTCCTCGACGAGGTGCGCAACCTCGGCCTGACCGTGCTGCCGCCCAAGGTGAACCAGTCGGCCTTCATGTTCGAAGCGGTGACCCCGGACACCATCCAGTACGGCCTCGGTGCGATCAAGGGCGTCGGCCAGGGTGCCTGCGAGGCGGTGGTCGAGGAGCGACTGAAGGGCGGCCCGTTCAAGGACCTGCTCGACTTCTGCACCCGCGTCGGCTCGGCCAAGCTCAACCGGCGCACGCTGGAAGCGATGATCAACTGTGGTGCGTTGGACGAGCTCGGCCGCAACCGTGCCTCGCTGATGCTGCAGCTGCCGGAGGTGATCAAGGCTACCGACCAGATGGCCCGCGAGCGCGCTTCGGGACAGAACTCGCTGTTCGGTGGCCCGGACCCGAGCGCGACCACGATCCAGCTGGACCTGCCCGAAGCCGAAGAATGGCCGCTGCTGCAGCGCCTCAACGGCGAGCGCGACACGCTGGGCTTCTATCTCAGTGGCCACCCGTTCGATCCATGGCGCGACGATGTACGCGATCTGGTCGGCAACGACCTGGGTTCGGTGGAGAAGATCTGGAGCGCCAACAGCGGTGGCGGCGGCGGCGGCGAAAAGCGCTGGCGCCCGGAAGTACAGACCGTGCTGGCCGGCCAGGTGGTCGGTGTGCGTCGCAAGGGCGAGAGCCAGATCTTCATCCAGCTGGAAGATGGCCGCGGCCGCGTCGAGTGCAGCGCGTTCTCCGACGCGATGGCCGAGTTCGGGCACCTGATGACCAAGGACCGCATCCTGGTGGTCAAGGGCGGCTTGCGCGAGGACGAGTTCAACGGCGGCTACGCACTGCGCATCCGCCAGTGCTGGGACTTCGACGAAGTCTGCGCCAACTACGCCACGCGACTGTCGCTGCGCCTGGACCTGCGCCAGCAGCGTCCGGTCTGGGAGCGCATCGATGCGCTGCTCGACCGCCATCGCCCGGGGCGCACACCGCTGCGCCTGGACCTGCTGCTGAAGGGCCCGCACGGCGGCGTCGCCGGCATGCTCGATGTGTCCGGGCAGAGCGCGGTGCGCATCGATTCCAAGTTGATGGAGGCGCTGCGCGCCGACCCCGCCGTGCGCACGCTGAAAGTGCGCTACAGCCCACCGTGGGCCAGCTGAGGTCGGCTCCTCCGTATTCCTGTTTTTCCCGTTCCAGTCATCAAGGACGATTGCCAATGAAGACCCTGCTGTTCCCGTTCGCCGCCGCGCTGGCCCTGGCCGCCTGCTCGCCCTCGAAGGTCGAGTTCCAGATCGACAACCCGACCGATGCGCCGCTGGCCCTGAGCATCGATGGCAAGGACCTGCCGGTGGCCGCACAGGGCTCGCGCCCGATCTCGCTCGCTGTCGGTGAGCACCGCCTGCACACCGACAAACTGGGCGACGTGCGCTTCATCGTCTACGTCGATGGCCGTGGCGGCCTGATCAACCCGACCCTGAGCGAGTACGTGATCGCCCGCGAGGTCTATGTCACCGACGAGAGCAAGCTGAAGAACTTCGGCGTCGGCAACAAGGGCATCGAACTTGGCGGGGTCGACTTCGAAGGCCCGTTCGAAAAGAGCCACGACCTGTTCATCGACAAAACCTGGACCTACGGCGTGCGCGAGCCCTTCCCGAAGGAAAAGGTGGTGGCCCACGTCGACGCCAGCGGTGGCCAGATCGTGGCCAAGGTGTTCACCGCGCCAGACTTCATCGCTTACGTGGAAGAAGGCATGGGCGAGCCCGGCGCGTTCAAGCGCGAGCAGCCGGCCGGCTACGTGGCCCCGGCGTTCAGCCTGGAACCGGCCCCGGCCAGCCTGCCGGCGCTGGTGCCGGCCTTCGAGGCCCACGCCGCGCCGCTGCGCGAGGTCTATGCGCGCTGGCTGAAGGCTACCACCGCCGATGAACAGAAGGCGCTGCGCAAGCAGGACTTCGCCGCGCAGATGGCCTTCACCTCGGCCACCGCCACGCTGGGCAGCGGGCTGGGCCGTGACGCCAACGAGGCCTACAACGACTTCGTTTCCCAGCGCAGCCAGCTGATGGGCCGCAGCGCCCTGGTGGTGCCCTGAGCTGACTGGCGCGCCCCGCCCGGCTGCGCTACCGTCGCCTTCCAGACGAAGGCGTACGGGTGGTTTGCGCGCATTCGGCTAGAATTCCCCTCTTCTTTACACGACGGCTTCCGATGAATCCGAACTACCTCGACTTCGAGCAACCCATCGCCGACCTGGAAGCCAAGATCCAGGAACTGCGCAACGCCAGTGCCGGGCCGGCGGTCAATGTCGAGGCGGAAGTGCACGCGCTGCAGGACAAGCTGCGCATGCGCACCGCGCAGATCTTCCGCAACCTGACCTCGTGGCAGGTGCTGCAGCTGGCACGTCATCCGTCGCGCCCTTACACCGCCGACTACCTCCGCGTCATGTTCGATGAGTTCCAGGAGCTGGCCGGCGACCGTGCCTTCGCCGACGACAAGGCGATCATGGGTGGCCTGGCCCGCATCAACGGCCGTGCAGTGATGGTGATCGGCCACCAGAAGGGCCGTGACACCAAGGAGAAGATCAAGCGCAACTTCGGCATGCCCAAGCCGGAGGGCTACCGCAAGGCCCTGCGCCTGATGAAGATGGCCGAGCGCTTCGGCCTGCCGGTGCTGACCCTGATCGACACCGCTGGCGCCTGGCCGGGCATCGACGCCGAATCGCGCGGCCAGTCCGAAGCGATCGCGCGCAACCTGATCGAGATGGCCGAACTGAAGGTGCCGATCATCTGCACCGTGATCGGCGAAGGCGGCTCCGGCGGCGCGCTGGCGCTGGGCGTGGGCGACCGCACCGTGATGCTGGAATACGCGGTGTACTCGACCATCACCCCGGAAGGCTGCGCCTCGATCCTGTGGAAGGACGCCGGCAAGGCCAAGGACGCGGCCGAACAGCTGGGCCTGACCGCCCCGCGCCTGAAGAGCCTGGGCCTGGTCGACAAGGTCGTACGCGAGCCCACCGGCGGCGCCCACCGCAACCCGACGCAGATGGCCAAGCGCCTGAAGGCGGTGCTGCTGAACGAACTGGACGCGCTGGACAAGCTGTCCACCGAACAGCTGCTGGAACAGCGCTACGCGCGCCTGCGCAGCTACGGCACGTACGAAGCAGCCTGACGTAGTGCCGGCCGCTGGCCAGCATGCAGGTAGGCCTGGTAGTGCCGGCCGCTGGCCGGCAACACGCAGGTGATTGCAGAAACGAAAGCGCCGGGCATTTGCCCGGCGCTTTCGTTTGCGCCCTGACGGCATCCACGCATGGCGTGGATCTACCGGGTGCAGATGACCCCGCCTCAGAACGGCTTGGCCAGCACCAGCCATACGATCGGAATGAAGGCCAGCAGCGGGATCTCGTTGATCCAGCGCAGCGCGCGCGACGACGGCAGCGCCCTGCCCTTGGCCACGCCCTTGAGCAGGCGGCCGATCCAGCCGAAGTACACCAGCAGCAGCACCACCAGTCCCAGCTTGGCATGCAGCCAGCCGGCGCCACCAGGCGCGACCATGGTCGGGAAATCGGGGATGACCTTGTAGCCCAGCCACAGCACCAGGCCCAGCAGGAATGCCAGGCCGAACATCGAGTGGCCGAAGCGGTACAGGCGCAGGCCCATCAGCTGCAGGCGCTCGGTCACCGCCGGCTGGCCCGCAGTCTCGGCCAGGTTCACCAGGATGCGCGGCAGGTAGAACACCGTGGCCATCCACGCCACCACGAACACGATGTGGAAAGTCTTGACCCAGTAGTAGCTCTGCATGCGCTCGCTCCGGCGGCTGGCGTAGATGGGTACCCATTGTCGCAGTAGAGCCATCCCATGGGTGGCTGCCGCGTCCAATCGCCGCAGCATGGCAGACACCCATGGCGTGGCTCTACTGCAGGTCCGCCACACCCGGGGGCGCAACACCGTACGATAGGCGCCGTTTTCCCCGATCGCGCACCGCCCCATGGACAAGACCTACGACGCCGCCTATTTCCAACGCTGGTACCGCCGTGCCGACATCGGCGGCAGCGCCCGCCTGGCGCGAAAGGTCGCCCTGGCCGTGGCCAGTGCCGAGTACTACCTGGAACGACCGATCCGCAGCGTGCTGGACATCGGCTGCGGCGAAGGCGCCTGGCGCGCACCGCTGCTGAAGCTGCGTCCGAAGGTCGAATACCTCGGCTTCGACAGCAGCGAGTACGCTGTGCGCCGCTACGGCAGGACCCGCAACCTGCACATGGCCCGCTTCGGCGATTTCGCCTGGCTGCGGCCCTGTGCCCCGGTCGACCTGCTGGTCTGCTCGGACGTGATGCACTACGTGCCCGACCGCGAGCTGCGCGCCGGACTGGCCGGCGTGGCAGAGCTGACGGGCGGCGTGGCCTTCCTGGAGACCTTCGCCGCCGAGGACGCGTTCGAAGGCGACCACGACGGCTTCCAGGCGCGCCCAGCGCGTTGGTACCGCCGCACGCTGGCCCGGCATGGCCTGCAGCCGGTGGGGTCGCACTGCTGGCTCGGCCCCGCCCTGGCAGGCGATGCGGCCGCGCTGGAACGGATGTGAATCCAGATTCATTATTTTCAGCCGACTTAACCTGCGGGACACCCGGATGGGATATGCTGCGCGGCAACATATGACCATACATATTCGGTCGTCATGCTCTATCAACTGCACGAACTGACCCGCAACCTGCTCGCCCCCTGGGTGCACCAGGCCCAGGCCAACGCCAGGTTCTTCGCCAACCAGGGCCACTGGTGGTCGCAGATGCCCGGCGCTGATCGCCTGGCGGCGGTCAATGAACTCTTCCACCGCATCGGCAAGGATTACGAGAAGCCCGAGTGGGGCATCAACGAAATCGACGTCGATGGCGAACGCGTGCCGATCGTCGTGCACGAAGAAGTAAGCAAGCCGTTCTGCAAGCTGCTGCGCTTCAAGCGCCACAGCAATGAAGCCGACCAGCTGCACACCATGCTCAACCAGCCGTTCGTGCTGGTGGTAGCGCCGCTGTCAGGCCACCATGCCACGCTGCTGCGCGATACCGTGCGCACGCTGCTGCGCGACCACCGCGTGTACGTCACCGACTGGGTGGACGCGCGCATGGTGCCGGCCAGCGAAGGCGAATTCGGCCTGGACGACTACATCGCCTACATCCAGGAATTCATCCGCCACCTCGGCGTGGAGCGCCTGCACGTGGTGAGCGTGTGCCAGCCGACCGTACCGGTGCTGGCCGCGGTTTCGCTGATGGCCAGCCGTGGCGAACCGACGCCGCGCACGCTGGTGATGATGGGTGGCCCGATCGATGCGCGATGCAGCCCGACCGCAGTGAACAACCTGGCCACGCAGAACCCGCTGTCGTGGTTCGAGAACAACGTCATCCACACCGTGCCGGCCAGCTATCCCGGCGCCGGTCGCCGCGTGTACCCGGGCTTCCTGCAGCACGCCGGCTTCCTGTCGATGAACCCGAGCCGCCACTTCAGTTCGCACTGGGATTTCTATACCGACCTGGTCAAGGGCGACCTGGAAGACGCCGACGCGCACCGTCGTTTCTACGACGAGTACAACGCGGTGCTCGACATGCCGGCCAGGTACTACCTGGATACGATCCGCGTGGTGTTCCAGGACTTCCTGCTGCCGCGTGGTGAGTGGGTGGTCAACGGCGAGAAGGTCGATCCGTCGGCGATCCGCGATACCGCGCTGCTGAGCATCGAGGGCGAGCTGGACGATATCGCCGGCCTCGGCCAGACCGAAGCCGCACAGGCGCTGTGCACCGGCATCACTGCGGACCGCCGTGAGCATTTCATCGTCGAAGGTGCCGGCCACTACGGCATCTTCAGCGGCCGTCGCTGGCGCGAAGTGGTGTATCCGAAGGTGCGCGACTTCTTCGCCGCGCATGCCGAAGCACCGGCGGCGAAGGCCACGAAGAAGAAGAGCAACGTCACCCCGTTGCGGCGAAAGGCGGGCTGATTCCCGGCAGGGGTCGGATCCCTTTCCAGCGGAAAGGGCTCTGACCCCAGCATGATGGGATCCGGGGTCAGAGCCCTGTTCTGCGAACAGGGATCCGACCCCTGGCCTGTTACAACCGCACCAGCAGGTTCTTGGCAATCAGCCCGTGCAGCTTGCCGATGCCGCGTGCCAGATGCATCGTCAGCAGTAGCAGCAGCGCGCCCGCCGCAGCAACCGTGATCGCCACCAGCGGCGATGCAGCCATCGGCAGTACGTTCACGCCATCGACGTACACGCCCGGAATGTCGCCACTGAAGATCGCCGCGACCGGCGCCCAGATCAGGCTCAGCGACAGCGACAGCAGCGTCACCGCGAGGGTGAAGTAGATGACGCCCAGCGGCAGCATCAGCACGAAGTACAGCAGGGTCAGCCAGGTGCGGCCATCGGTGAACATGTCGCCGATGCGCTGCAGCCAGGTGCGGCTGCGATCGGTGTAACGCGGACGGCGCGGCATGCGCTCGCCCAGCAGCGCTTCCACCAGCCGCCCTTCCAGCAGCGCCAGCCCGCGCACCGAGCCGAAGAACAGCACGGTCAGCGGAATGCCCACGATCAGGATCAGCAGGCCCAGCGACAGCGACAGGCCGGTCACCACCCAGGTGAAGAAGAAGATGCCGGTAGCCAGCGACAGCAGCATGTAGAACAGCGCACCGTAGGTGTGCGGATCGGTCACCACACCGAAGAAGCGCGCCAGCAGCGAGCGCTGCACTGGCGCCGGCGGCGGTGCGGCCGGCTCGACGCCACTGGCTTCCGCCGCCGCGCGCAGCACCGGCGCGGTATCTGCACGTGGCGTACGCAGCGCGCGGTTCACCGTCACTTCGGTCTCGCGATAGATCTCGGCCACTTCGTCCGGGGCGCCATAGCTGCCAGCGACGTCGGCGATCACCTCGGCCTCGCTGCGGCCGGGCTGCGCCGCCAGCTCCGAGCGCAGGTATTCCTCGGCGTCGTACAGCGCGTCCTGCACCATCGCCGGGTCGGCACCTTCCAGCGCCACACGCAGCTGCGCCAGGTACTGCGGGATGGTCGTGGGCAGGGCTCGGCCTGCCAGGCTCGGGTCGTTCATTGCGGTACCCCCTCCAACACGGAATCGACGGAATCGCGGGTGGCCTGCCAGGCGTGGCGCCACTGCGCCAGCACCTCGCGGCCACGTTCATTGATGCGGTAGTAGCGCCGCGGCGGACCGCTGCTGGACGGCTCCACGTGGCTTTCCAGCAGACCGGCAGCCTCCAGGTTGCGCAGCACCGGGTACAGCGCGCTCTGCTTGCCGCTCAGCACGCCCTCGCCCACCCGCTCCAGCTCCTTGGCAATGAGGTAGCCGTACAGCGGCTCCCCGGCCCGGGCCAGCACCGCCAGCAGGGCCAGCGACACCGTTCCGGCGCTGAGCTCCTTCTGGAACTTCTTCAGCTGGACATCGTCCTCGGACATGACCGGCCCTCCACTACGTTGAAGTCCACAGTAGTGCGAAGTTCGGTATAGCGAATGTGTCGTTAGTCATCGTGCCGGTTGGCGTGGCCGGGCTGCTCGCGCAGAATCGAAGCCTCGTTCACGTTCCGGGGATCCCATGCCGCACCTTCGTCGCCTTGCCCTGACCGCCATCGCCCTGTCCTGCCTGCTGCCCGCCATGGCCAGTTCGGCCACGCCCTACCGCAGCCCGCAGCAGATCCTCGACGCATCGGCGGCCAGCGAATGGCGCACCCCGGACCCGGCCAACCTGCTGTACATGGACCTGCCGGCCGGTCGGGTCATCATCGAGCTGGCGCCGCAGTTCGCCCCGCGCCATGTCGCCAACATCCAGACCTTCGCCCATGAGCACTTCTGGGACGGCACCAGCATCTACCGCTCACAGGACAACTTCGTGGTGCAGTTCGGCGATGCAGACGCCGATGACGCAGCCAAGGCCAAGCCGTTCGGCAGCGCCGCGCGCAAGCTGCCGGCCGAGTTCGAACGCGCCAGCGCCGGCCTGAAGGTCAGCGTGCTGCCGGATCGCGATGGCTGGGCCGCGCAGACCGGTTTCGTCGACGGCTTCCCGGTGGGCCAGGACCCGCAGGCCGGCAAGACCTGGCTGGCGCACTGCTACGGCATGCTCGGTGCCGGCCGCAGCAACGAGGAAGACAGCAGCATCGGCGCCGAACTGTACGTGGTGACCGGCCAGTCACCGCGCCAGTTGGACCGCAACATCACGCTGGTCGGTCGCGTGCTGAAGGGCATGGAACTGCTCAGCGCAACGCCGCGCGGACCGGCACCGATGGGCTTCTACACCGACCCGAAGCTGCGTACGCCGATCGTGTCGATCCGCCGCGCCAGCGACGTGCCAGCGGCCGAGCGCACGCCGATCCAGGTGCTGCGTACCGATTCGAAGACCTTCGCCGATACGGTGGAGGCACGGCGTAATCGCGTGGATGATTTCTACAAGCGCCCGGCGGGGCATATCGATCTCTGCAATATTCCGGTGCCGGTGCGCTGATGGTTTCCTGCGCGTGACGCGTGCTGAAGGTGCTTCACTGTTCATGGGCGTCACTTTTCTTTTCGCGCGAAAAGAAAAGTAACCAAAAGAAACGCGCCGCCAGGTCGCGAGCCGCCGTGCTTCGCACGTCGGTCCCCTGCGCTTCTCGGTGAATCAGGGGACGGTGCCGAACTCGCTGCGCTCAGACATCGGCACCTCTTCGCCCCTGATTCCCCTGCGATGCTCGGCTCACTCAAGGCGGACCCAAGGTCAAGAGCCACAGCTGCACGACGATGCATGGTAGTGCCGGGCCGGGCCCGGCGAGCGAAGCGACCGCTTCTGCCTTTGATCTTGGATCCGCCTTGAGCGAGCCGAGCACCGCAGGTCCGGCGAGGGCGAAGAGGCGCGGGTGTCTGAGCGCAGCGAGTTCCCGCGCCGTCCCTCGACGGGCCGAGGAGCGCAGGGCACCGGTGCGCAGCACCGGCTCGCGGCCGGCGGAACGTTTCTTTTGGTTACTTTTCTTTGCGTACAAAGAAAAGTAACGCCCATGAACAGTGAAGCACCTTCAGCACGCGCAACGCGCAAAACGCCAATTCCTCAGCCCTTCTGACTCACCGCCACGCTACCCAGAATCAACACACCCGCAATCAGCATCTGCACGGTCACCGCCTCACCCAGGAACAACCACGCAAACGCCGCGCCGAACAGCGGAATCAGGTAGGTCACCGTCGACGCCCGTGACGGGCCGATACGGCCGATCAGGCGGTAGAACATCAGGAACGCCAGCCCGGTGCAGGCCACGCCCAGTGCGACGGCCGCGCCCCAGGCCTTCAGCGGAATCGCCGCCTGCGGCCAGTGGCTCACCGCCATCGGCAGCATCCACAGCGAGGCACACGACAGCGTTGCCGCCGCCGCGGCCGCCGACGGCAGGCCGGTCATGTGCCGCTTCACCAGGTTCACGCCCAGGCCGTACAGCAGCGAAGCCGCCGCACCGGCCAGCACCGCGGTGCCGATACTCAGGCCGGAAACCTTGGCGGTGGCCAGCACCACTACGCCAGCGAAGCCAACCAGCAAGGCACCGGCGCGGCGCAAGCCGATCTTCTCGCCGAAGAACAGGAAGGCGATCAGCGCGGCGAACAGCACGGTCATCGCATTGCAGATCGCGCCGATCGCCGCCGGCGCCTGTTCCGCTGCATAGGCGAACAGCACGAACGGCAACGCCGAGTTGATCAGGCCGATCGGTGCCAGCCACAGCCAGCGCCGCGGCGGGAACTGCGCGCGGGCGCGCCACAGGAACGGCAGCAGCACCAGCGCACCCAGCACCAGCCGCACTTCGACCAGCGCGAACGGGCCGAACGACGGCACCGCCACCCGCATGAACAGGAACGAGCAGCCCCAGATGGCGCCCAGCAGGGTCAATTCCAGCGGCGTGCGCCAATCGCGCTCGGCCGCCTGTGGGACCGCATTCATGCCTTGCCTCCGTACATCGTCAATTCCTCGCCAAGGCGGACAGGATCAGGCGCAGACGCCCGCCGCACAAGCGCGTAGTATCGCTGCCAGCCACAAATATGGTTTGAGGCTCGACATGCTGCTACGCCCTTCCCTGCTACCCGCACTGGCCGTGTTCGCGGTCGCCGCGCGCCACCAGAACTTCGCCCAGGCCGCCCAGGAGCTGCACCTGACCGCCAGCGCGGTCAGCCACCACGTCCGCCGCCTGGAAGAAGTGCTGGAAGTACGGCTGTTCCTACGCCACGCCCGCGGAGTGCGCCTGACTGCCGAGGGCAGGCAACTGGCCGACGCCGCCAGCGCCGCCTTCACCGATGTCGCGGCCGTCGCCCATCACCTGCAGCCGGATGCCGACAGCGTGCCGCTGCGGATCACCACGCTGCGCTCGCTGTCCTACTGCTGGCTGCTGCCACGGCTGCCGCGCTTCACCCAGGCCTACCCGCACATCCGCATCGAACTGCATACCGGCAGCGGGCTGGATCGCTATGACGACAACGGCCCGGAAGTGGGCATCCGCTACGGCCTGGGCCAATGGCCCGGCCTGCGTGCGCAGCACCTGATGGATGACTACCTGTTCCCGGTCGCCTCACCGGCACTGGCCGGCGTCGAAACGCTGGTCGATCCGGCGCGCATCGCCGACCTGCCGCTGCTCACCGACCTGTCGCCGCAGGGCTGGCGCGACTGGTTCCGCCACGCCGGCGTGCGCACGCCGTCGCCGCTGCCACCCATGCACACCTTCGCCGACAGCACCGATGCGATGCGTGCAGCGGTGTATGGCATGGGCGCGGTGCTGGCGCGAACCCACATCGCCCAGCCCTATCTGCAGCGCTACGAGGTGGTGCGCCTGCCCGGCCCGGCGCTGAAGGCGCGCTATGCGTATCACGTAGTGCATGCCGAAGGACAACCGCCCAGCCCGGCCGCACGCCTGTTCATCGACTGGCTGCTGGAGCAGGCGCAGGACGAACGCACACCGATTCCCGCATTGCCGGACAGCCTGCTCGGGCGCCCGGCCACACGCGCCTGACTGCACCCTCACCCGTTCTTTGCCCGGCGCTGGCTAGGCTGCAGGCAACTCCACAACGTACCTACGCCATGGCCATGCTGCGACTGCGCATCACCGGAACTGAAGACGACGCCCGTGCCATCAGCGACCTGCTGCTCGGCCTGGAGGGCATCGAGCATGTCGAGGAAACCGACGATCTGATGCCGCACATGGACGACGACGATTCCAGCTCGGCCGGGCTGTCCGACGACATCGGCCCGGGCATCCATGAGCTGGAAGTGGAAGTCGGCAATGAAAGCACCGCGCAGAAGGTGCGCGACGCAGTGCAGGAACTGGCGCTGGAGCTGGATGTGTTCGTCGAGTACGAGACCGACGAGGGCTGATGCCGGCGGGCTGCCGGCATCAGCCTCCACCTCAGAGGCTGGGCGGCAGCTTGCGACGGCGGCGGCGCCACCATGCACGCACACCCCAGGCCGCGATCAAGGCCAGCACCGCCACCGGCAGCAGCGCGGCGACGGCGCGGATCAGGAACGCAACGCTGGTGCTGAGGATGCTGCCCGACTCGCTCAGCGCCTCGCCGATCTCGCTGCGGCTGCGCTGGCCGGACGTGGTATCGAAATGGATCGTCACCAGCTGGGTATCGATGCGCCGGCGCTGCTGCGCGGCATCCTTGCTGGCCTGCTCGACACCCGCCTCGATCTCGGACAGCCGCGTGGTGATCGCCATCAGGTCCTCGATCTTCAGGTCCTTGCGGTCCTGGTAGGCCAGCAGCCGCGCGTGTTCCTTCTCCAGCCGCGCCTTGGTCAGCGCGGTGTCGGCCACGGCCTGCGCGAGGTCCTCGGCACGCGTGTTGCGCGACTGCAGCGTGCCGCCCTCACCGGCCAACGCGATCAACGGCTCGGTGCCCTTCGGTGCAATCCGCACCTTGACCTCGCCGCTGGGCTGCTCGCCGCTGCGCTGGTCTACCTGCAGCACCGCGCAGTCACCGAACTTCGCGCTCTGGCAGGCCTGTGCCACATGCTGGATGCGCGGTGCGATCTGCGCCGCTTCCAGTTGCACCTGCACGTCGTGTTCGTAGGCGAGGAATGCGCCTTCCGGTGAAGCGATGGCAGCCTCGGCCGCCGTGGCGCCCGCATCCGCCGCCATGTCGCCCTGCTTGGCGCAGGCGCCCAGCGCCAGCAGCAGCACCGGCATTGCTGCCATGCACGTCCACGCGCGCACCGGCCTCACAGTGCGGCCCCGTCGTAGGAGGTCACCGCCAGCGTGGCCAGATCCACTGCAGGCACGCAGCGCACGTTCACCGCCACCATCGGCATACCGCTGCGCGGATCCACCGCCTCGCTGTAGGGGGCAATGCCGCATTCGCGGCAATGGTGATGGTCGATGTGGGCCTTGTTGAAGTGGTAGGTGGCCACGTCCGCCGGATCGGTGCTCAGCTGGAACGCTTCGCGCGGGGCGAACCACAGCAGGCTGCCACGGCGGCGGCACATCGAGCAGTTGCAGTCGATGACGTCGCTGATCGGCGCCCCGGCCTGTACGGTGAATGCGATCCTGCCGCAATGGCAGCTTCCCTGGTATTCCATGTTCTGCGCTCCTTTGGAGGGTCCTTGTCTGCGCCCATGGTAATCCTATGGCACGGGGACAAAGCAGCCACGCGGCCCTATGCTCAGGGTTCGACCCCGTACAGGAACGCCGATGCGCCCGCATCTTCTTGCCCTCGCCCTGGTCGCCGCGCTGGCCGGTTGCCAGCCGGCCGACGCCCCGACCAACGCTTCCACCCCGGCCACCAGCCAGCAGGCCGGTGACGCGGCGGTCGATGCCGCCTTCGCCGACCTGTCCAAGCGCGCCCTGGACACCTGGATGCAGCTGTCGCCGGTCAGCGCTACCCAGATCGGTGACCACCGCTACGACAGCGAGCTGGACGACCTCAGTGCCGCCGGCCAGCAGAAGACCCTGGCAGCCTACAAGGCGCTGCTGGGCGAGCTGGACAAGATCGAGGTGGCCAAGCTGGGCCGCGAGAACCAGGTGGACGCAGCGATCCTGCGCAACCAGCTGCAGTCGGAAATCTGGAACGCCGAAGTGCTGCAGTCCGGCAAGTGGGACCCGCAGCTGTACAACGGCATCGCCGGCAGCGCGATCTACGGCCTGATGGCGCGCGAGTTCGCGCCGCTGCCGGAGCGCCTGAAGTCGGCCACCGCGCGCATGGAAAAGCTGCCGGCGATCTTCGCCCAGGCCCGCGAGAACCTGGATCCGGCGCGCGTGCCGAAGATCCATGCCGAGACGGTGGCCAAGCAGAACAAGGGCATCCTCAGCATCGTCGATACCTTCATCACCCCGCACATCGGTGAACTGCCGCAGGCCGACCAGCAGCGCCTGCAGGCCGCCATCGACGGCCTGAAGAAGGCGGTGGACGAGCAGCAGACCTGGCTGGACAAGACCCTGGTGCCGAATGCCAAGGGCGACTTCCGCATCGGTGCGGAAAAGTACGACCAGAAGCTGAAGTTCGCGCTGAGCTCCTCGCTGTCGCGCCAGGAGATCGGTGAGCGTGCACGCGCCGAACTCAAGCGCGTGCGCGAAGACATGTACGGCATCGCGCAGACCGTGCTGAAGGACAAGCCGGGTGCGCCGGAGATGCCGGCCCAGCCGACCGACGAGCAGCAGCAGAAGGCCATTGAAGCTGCGCTGGAGCTGGCCTACGCCGACAAGCCGGCACGCGACAAGGTCGTCGACGATGCCAAGGCCGCACTGGAGCAGTCCACCGCGTTCGTGCGCGAGCACGATCTGATGACGCTGCCCGACGCGCCGGTGGACATCATCCTGATGCCGGAATTCCAGCGTGGCGTGGCCGTGGCCTACTGTGATTCACCGGGTCCGCTGGACAAGAACCTGAAGACCTTCTACGCCGTGTCGCCGATTCCGGACGACTGGAACGACAAGCAGGTCGACTCGTTCCTGCGTGAGTACAACTCGCGCATGATCCACCTGCTGAGCATCCACGAAGGCACCCCGGGCCACTACCTGGAAGGCTGGCATTCGGCCAAGTTCCCCTCCACCCTGCGTGCGGTGCTGCGTTCAGGCCTGTTCGCCGAAGGCTGGGCGGTCTACACCGAGCGCATGATGCAGGAGCAGGGTTACCTCAACAACGACCCGCTGTTCCACCTGGTGCAGCTGAAGTTCTACCTGCGCACGATCTCCAACGCGATCCTCGACCAGGGCGTGCACGTGGACAACTGGGATCGCGAGAAGGCAATGCACCTGATGACCCACGACGCGTTCCAGCAGGAAAGCGAAGCGGCGGGCAAGTGGGTGCGTGCACAGCTGACCTCGGCACAGCTACCGACCTACTTCGTCGGTGCGCAGGAACACTTCGACACCCGCAAGGCGGTGCAGGAGAAGCTGGGCGACAAGTTCAACCTGAAGGCGTACCACGACCAGATGCTGTCCTACGGCGCACCCCCGGTGCGTTTCGCACGCCAGCTGATGCTGGACCAGCCGATCGAGTGATCGGGGTGGTGTAAGTTGAAGCGGAGCGGCCCGGGGAAACCCGGGCCGATCTGTATGTGGGGGATCGCCAAGCCATCTCCGCATCACATGCCGGCAACATGGCCAGGCGCATCGTTCGCCGGATTCCCCCTTCCGCCGGTTTCCAATGTCTCTCCCCTTGCGCCTCGCCCTGCTGCCCACGCTGCTGGCCAGTGCGAGTGCCTTCGCCGCCTGCCCCGCGCCGCCGCCCGGCCAGCCGGACATCCGCGCGATTGGCTACTACACCGACAAGGTCGGCTCGGTGATCGACCCGGCACTGCAGCAGCAGAACAAGGACGCCACTGCACCGCTGGACCGCTATGCCGCCGACGTGGCGCGCATGAGCGATGACTACCTGCGCAACGGTGACCCGGCAGCGGCACAGTGCACGCTGAGCTGGTTGGGTGCGTGGGCCGACGACGGCGCCATGCTCGGGCAGATGATCCGGGTCAATAACGATCAGTCGTTCTACATGCGGCAGTGGATGCTCGATGCGGTAGCCATGGCCTACCTGAAAGTGCATGACCAGGCCAACCCGCAGCAGCGTGCGCGTATCGATCCGTGGCTGCAGAAGCTGGCACGGGCCAATCTGGCGTACTGGGACAATCCGAAACGGCGCCGCAACAACCACTACTACTGGGGCGGGCTGGGCGTGCTGGCCACCGGCCTGACCACCGACGACGATGCCCTGTGGCAGGCCGGCCACGCCGCGTTCCAGAAGGGCATCGATGACATCCAGGACGATGGCAGCCTGCCGCTGGAGATGGCCCGCGGACAACGGGCCCTGCACTACCACGACTACGCATTGGCGCCACTGGTGATGATGGCCGAGCTGGCGCGTCTGCGCGGCCAGGACTGGTATGCCAGCAGGAACCACGCGATCGACCGCCTGGCGCGGCGGGTCATCGAAGGCAGCAGGGACCCTGCATGGTTCAACCAGCACACCGGCGTTGCCCAGTTGCCCCTGCAGGCCAGCGGCTGGGTCGAGTTCTACCGCCTGCGCTCACCTGACGGCGGCGTGTTCGACGCCGCGCATGCGCGCGGACCGTTCCACTCGCCACGGCTGGGCGGCGACCTTACGCTGATGGCCACGCATGGCATCGTGCGCACGCCGCTGCGTTAGCAGCGCGCCTCAGCGGGCTTTCGGATGCAGCAGGCGCTGGAACTCGGCGACGGTGCACCCCTGAGCCGCGCACCCCGGCACACGCAGCACGACGCGGCCCGGCGGCTGCGCGTTGGCCAGCGGCAGCGCATCGCGCAGCTGCGCGGTGGTCGGGTAGACGTAGGCCAGGCGGATCCGTTCCACCCCGCTGTGGCGATCACGCCAGCGTTCGAACTGCAGCAGGCCACCGATCGGTGTCTTCTCGTACTGCCCCGGCAGGCTGTAGTCGCTGATTCCCAACGCCGCCAGCACCGAGCCGATGTTGGAATCGTGACCGACCAGCAGGGTCACCTTCGGCGACGCCGGGTCGTCGAACAACGCATTCACTCTTGTCAGCAGCGGAGCGGCCACATCCCGCGCCACCTCGGGCGTTCCGAACAGGATGTCCTGGTAGCGGTTGCGGATCTGCGCCAACGCCTGCCACTGCGCCTCGGTGGTCAACCGGCCCCAGCCTTCGCGGGGGATGCCACTGCCCTGGTAGTGCTCCATCAACAAGGCATCGACCAGCCCGCTGGCCAGCGCCAGTGATCCGGACGCGCGGGGCTCCTTGCCCGGTTCCGTACTGAAGGTGGTATCGGCCAGTGCCAGATGGCAGTCGCTGTGCCCCTTGCATGCCGCCGACTGCGGATAGCGGGTGATCTCTTCCACCACGGACAGAGCCGGTGCCAGGTTCGCTGCGGCCAGCGCTCGCTGCATTGATTCCAGCGCGCGCGTGCGGAAGGTCGTGTCACCGTTGTGGATCACCGGATCGAACAACGGATCCATCGAGCCCAGCGGCATGCGCTGTTCGACCGAAACATGGCAGCCCGGGAAAGCACCGGCAACGAAGAACTGCGCGGTGGCCTGGGTGCGCTGCAGGCTGTTGGCGTACGCGTGGAAGTCATCCTCGTGCGGGCAACCCGACAGCGGCAACAACTGCGCCTGGCGCAGCCACTGGGCGATGTAGCGGCCCATGTAGACCTCCAGCACGCCTCCCTTGGTAGTCAGCTCGCCCGGTGCCACCTCCCAGCGCGGCCAAGTCTCAGGCGTCGCATTGGCCAGCGCGCCGGAGGCCACCACCGGCGCGCGCAGGTTGTGACGGCTGAGCAGGACGACCTGCTCGAGCTGGTCGCCGTCCATGGGTGCCGGCGCAGCCGTGGCAACCGTGGCAACCAGGCTGAGTGCCAGCAACAGGGAGCGCAGGGGGCGGATCATGCAGGTCTCCGGAAACACGCTGGGGTCAGAGCCCTTTCCTGCGGAAAGGGATCCGACCCCGAAGCGATCATTGATCGGCAGCAACAAATCCACCGGTCTGCCGCGCCCACAACCGTGCGTACAGGCCACCGGCCGCAATCAGCTCGGCATGGGTGCCGGTCTCCACGATGCGTCCCTGGTCCATCACCACCAGCCGGTCCATGCGCGCGATGGTCGACAGCCGGTGCGCGATCGCGATCACCGTCTTGCCGCCCATCAGCTCATCCAGGCTGTCCTGGATCGCCGCTTCCACTTCCGAGTCCAGTGCCGAGGTTGCTTCGTCCAGCACCAGGATCGGTGCGTCCTTCAGCAGCACGCGGGCAATGGCGATGCGCTGGCGCTGGCCACCGGACAGCTTCACGCCGCGCTCGCCGACATGTGCGTCGTAGCCGCGACGCCCCTGACCGTCCACCAGCGTGTCGATGAAGGCTTCGGCACGCGCCTTGGCCACGGCAGCGCGCAACTGCTCATCGGTCGCGTCTGGACGGCCGTACAGCAGGTTGTCGCGGATCGAGCGGTGCAGCAGCGAGGTGTCCTGGGTGACCACACCGATCTGCTGGCGCAGGCTTTCCTGGGTGACGTAGGCAATGTCCTGGCCGTCGATCAGGATGCGGCCGCTTTCCAGGTCGTACAGGCGCAGCAGCACATTGACCAGGGTCGACTTGCCGGCACCCGAAGGACCGACCAGGCCGATCTTCTCGCCCGGCTTCACCACCAGGTCCAGGCCTGCGATCACGCCACCCTTCTTGCCGTAGTGGAAGTGGATGTCCTGGAAATGCACGCCGCCACGGGTCACCTGCAACGGCACTGCATCCTCGCGGTCCTGCACGGTCAGCGGCTGGGCGATGGTCGTGATGCCATCCTGCACCGTGCCGATGTCCTCGAAGATGCCGTTGATGGTCCACATGATCCAGCCGGACATGTTGTGGATGCGGATCACCAGGCCGGTCGCCAGCGTGATCGCACCGACGGTGATGTGGCCGCCATTCCACAGCCACAGCGCCAGCCCACAGGTACCGGCGATCAGGAAACCGTTGACGATGGCGATGGTCAGGTCCATGCCGGTGGTCACCCGGGTCTGCGCGCGGTGCTTGACCGCCAGTTCCTGGATCGACTCGGCCACGTAGGCCTGCTCGCGCCCGCCATGGGCGAACAGCTTCAGCGTGGGAATGTTGGTGTAGCCATCGACGATGCGGCCCATCGCCTTGGAACGCGCTTCGGACGCAATCCAGGCCCGTTCCTTCGCGCGCGGCACGAAGTAGACCATGATCACCGCATAGGCCAGCAGCCACAGGATCAGCGGCACCATCAGCCGCCAGTCGGCCTGCGCGAACAGGTACAGCGCGGTGCCGGTATAGACCACGATGTACCAGAGCGAATCGACCATCTGCACCGCCGACTCGCGCAGCGAGGTACCGGTCTGCATCACCCGGTTGGCGACGCTGCCGGCGAAGTCGTTCTGGAAGAAGCTCAGGCTCTGCCGCACCACATAGTTGTGCATCAACCAGCGCGAGCGGTTGCTCAGGCCGGGCACGATGGCCTGGTTGACCAGCAGGTTGTGCAGGCCGACCAGGATCGGACGCGCGATGACCGTGATGAACAGCATCCAGCCCAGGTCGTTGGCATGGCGCTTGAAGAAGTCGGCACCGGGCTGCTCGGCGACCATGTCGACGATGCGGCCCAGGTAATCGAACATCGCCACTTCCACCAGCGCCAGCAGCAGGCCGGCGATGAGCGTGGCCAGCAGCACCGGCCACACCGGGCGCAGGTAGTGCAGGTAGAACGGCAGCACCTTGCGCGGAGGCATCCGCCCGTCCACGGGCGGGAACACCGGAATCAGGGATTCAAACCAACGGAACATCGCATTCCCTCGCCATCTTTAGCTGGCGGAGTATCCCATGCCGCATGTGTACGCCGGCCGACGATCGCTGCGGCTGCGGCTGCGGTCGTGCCGGCCGCTGGCCGGCACCCTTGCGACGCATCCGGGGATCATGAGGTCGCCGGCCAGCGGCCGGCACTACCCATCGGATTCGTCAAACGTCAGCGCCGGGCCACGCTCGGCGGCGTCATTTCACTGGGGTGAACAGCAGGTCCTGGAAATCGAAACTGAAATCGGTCAGGTCGGAAATCGGCTGCATGCGCACCTCGCGCACCTTGCCATCCGGGTCCAGGCTGAAGTTCACGAACGCGTCGGCGTTGAGCGAACGGTCGTCCCAGCGCACGATGAAGGTGTCGTGCTGCCAGTGCTCCAGGCGTCCGCTCAGCTGCGCGGTCTTGGCAAAGCGCAGGCGCAGTCCCTTGCCCTCGGCACTGACCTGCATGTCGCCATACCAGCGGTCGCGGAACGTGCCTGTGTAGCCGGCCAGCGCCAGCGACGGCCTGCTGCCCTTGTCGCGCGCGCTCTGGTGCTTGGCCCACGCCTCGTCGGCCTTGTCCTGTCCCTTGGCCACGGCCTTGGCATAGGCGTCCACCCAGTCATGCTTTTCACCGCCCAGGTAGGCATCGAGCACACTCAGGGTGATCGCATTGAACGCCGCGCCCACTTCCTGATTGGTCAGCACCACCACGCCCAGTTTCTCGCCCGGTACCAGGGTCAGCCGCGAAACCATGCCCGGCCAGCCACCGGTGTGCCAGACCAGCTTCCGCCCGTGGTAGTCGCTCAGGCTCCAGCCTTCGCCATAGCCGGCGAAGTTGGCCCGCGCCGGTGCCAGCTCCGGCACGCTCGGCGCCGGGATCGACTGCGGCGTGATCATCCGCCACATCTGCTGCTGGCTCTTCTCGGTGAACAACGGCGTGCCGTCGGCCAGTTTGCCTTCGGCCAGCTGCACCTGCATCCAGCGCGCCATGTCGTGCGCGCTGGAATAGATGCCGCCGGCGCCGGCATTGTTCGACCAGGTCAGCGGCGCGACGGTGCGCAGGTCCTTGAAATCGTACTTGGCGTGGCCGACCGCGGCCTTGTCGCCCGGCTTCAGGTGATCGGCGTTGTAGCGCGTGCCGGCCATGCCCACCTTGTCGAAGATGCTGGTCTGCAGGAACTGCTGGTAACTCATGCCGGAAACATGCTCGATCACCTGCTGGGCGACCGCGTACAGGATGTTGTCGTACGCATAGCCCTCGCGGAATCCACCCTTCAGCGGCACCTTGCCCAGCCGTTCCACCACTTCGGCATTGCTGTAGGAGGTGGTCGGCCAGAACAACAGGTCACCGGCGCCCAGGCTCAGTCCGCTGCGATGCGACAGCAGGTCGCGGATCGTCATCTGGCCGGTCACGAACGGATCGGACATGCGGAACGACGGCAGGTGGTCGATCACCTTGTCGTCCATCTTCAGCTTGCCGTCCTCGGCCAGCAGGTTCAGCGAGGTGGCGGTGAACGCCTTGGTGTTGGACGCAATGGCAAACAGCGTATCGGCCTGCACCGGTTCCGGCTTGCCCTGCTCGCGCACGCCCCAGCCGCGCTCCAGCACCACCTCGCCATCCTTGACCACCGCCACCGCAATACCGGGCACGTCGAACTGCGCGCGCACGCGCTCGACGGTTGCATCCAGCTCCTGCAGCTGCGCCGGGGTGGCAGCGCTCGCCATGGTCGTGCACGCCAGCAGCACGGCTCCTCCAATCCAGGGTTTCATCCAGCACGATCTCCGAACAGGGGTGGCGGCCATGTGCAGGCCGTCACCGGGGTTTCGCGGGATGGTAACGTTCTGCGTTGCACCCTGCCCTGTGCCATAGGAGGGGTGTCATGGGCGAGAACGGCCAACCGAGCAGCGGCTCCACCATCATTCCGTGCCTGCGCTACCGCGATGCGCAGGCTGCCATCGACTGGCTGCAGCGCGCCTTCGGCTTCCATGCCCAGGCCGTCTACGCCGATGGCGATACGGTGTTCCATGCGCAGCTGACCTTCGGCACCGGCATGATCATGCTGGGCTCGGCCAGCAACCAGAGCGCGTGGAGCGAGCATGCGGCGATGCCTGATGAGGTCGGCGGCCGCCAGACGCAGAGTGCCTGCGTGATCGTCACCGATGCCGACGCGCACTACGCCCGGGCCAAGGCCGCCGGTGCCCGAATCGTCATCGACATCGCCGACCAGGACTACGGCGGCCGTGGCTATGCCTGCGCCGACCCGGAAGGCTACCTGTGGTGGTTCGGCAGCTACGACCCGTGGCGCGCGGACCACGGCCAGTGACCGCCGGAGCGATCCGCTGCGGCATCGGTGGCTGGGTGTTTCCCGAATGGCGCGGCGGCGTTTTCTACCCCGTAGGCCTGCCGCAGCGTGAAGAACTGGCCCACGCCAGCCGTGCCCTGCGTTGCATCGAAATCAACGGCACCTTCTACCGCACGCCCACCGCCGCGCAGTGCGCGCAGTGGGCCGCACAAACGCCGGAAGGCTTCCGGTTTTCGATGAAGGCGCCACGCTACCTGGTGCAGCGCCGCGACCTGTCCAGCACGGTCGAGGCGGCCGCGCCCTTCCTGCAGGCGGCGACCGCGCTCGGTGACCGGCTGGGCCCGCTGCTGTGGCAGTTCGATCCACGGCATCCGGCCGACGCCGAAGCACTGGAACGGCTGATGGCACAGCTGCCGAAGCATCTGGACGGGGTGCCGCTGCAGCATGCGCTGGAGGTCCGCAACGCCGAGGCACATGGCCCGGCACTGGTCGACGCCGCCCGCCGCCACGGCGTGGCGCTGGTGATCGAGGACAGCGACGAGGCGCCATTGCACGGCGATGTCAGTGCCGGCTTCGTCTATGCGCGGATCAAGCGCAGCCAGGCCCGCTTGAACGAGGGCCTGCCGGCGCCCGTGCAACAGCGCTGGGCCGAACGCGCACGCCGCTGGTCACGCGGCGAACCGGTGGATGACCTGCCCTGCCTGGCCGCGCCAGCGCCGGAAACCCCGCGCGAGGTCTACCTGCTGTGCATCGGCGCGGGCAAGGCACGCAACCCGGCGGCGGCGATGGCACTGCAGCGGCGGGTTGACCAGGGCAGCGATCCCACACGCGGGTAGCGCTGCGACGTTCGCCTTGCCTCACAATAGGCGGATGAGCACACCCGACACCCGCAAAGCGCTGTGGCAGATCCACTTCTGTGTCCTGCTGTGGGGCGTCACCGCCATCCTCGGCAAGCTGATCACCCTGCCCGCATTGCCGCTGGTGTGGTGGCGCATGCTGCTGGTGACGGCGATGCTGGCCCTGCTGCCGCGGGTCTGGCGCGGGCTGCGCACCCTGCCCCTGCGGCTGGTGGCCGGTTACGCCGGCATCGGTGCGCTGGTCGCCCTGCACTGGCTGACCTTCTACGGCGCGGTGAAACTGGCCAATGCCTCGGTGGCCGCCACCTGCATTGCACTGGCCCCGGTGTTCACCTCGATCATCGAACCCTGGGTCGCCAAGCGGCCGTTCCAGCTACGTGAACTGGCGTTCGGCCTGGCGGTGCTGCCGGGTGTTGCGCTGGTGGTCGGTGGCGTGCCCGATGGCATGCGCCTGGGTGTCTTGATCGGCGCGATATCGGCGCTGCTGGTGGCGGTGTTCGGCTCGCTCAACAAGCGCATGGTCAGCCACGCCGATCCGCTCACGGTCACCGCCCTGGAGCTGGGTGCCGGCACCCTCACCCTGACCCTGCTGGCACCGCTGATGCCCTACCTGCTGCCAGCACTGGCCAGCCCGCTGTGGGTGGTCCCGAATCTGCACGACGGCATCCTGCTGCTGGTGCTGGCCGGGTTCTGCACGCTGCTGCCGTTCGCCCTGGCCCTGGTCGCGCTGCGCCACCTGAGCGCCTATACGGTGCAGTTGGTGACCAACCTGGAGCCGGTCTATGCGGTGGTGCTGGCGGTGGTGCTGCTGCGCGAGCAGCACGAGGTCACCCCGTGGTTCTACCTGGGCGTGGCGATCATTGTCGGCGCGGTGTTCCTGCATCCGCTGCTGAACCGCCGCAAGCCGGTGCAGCACCCGGAAATCCTTGGCACGGCCGAAGCACGCAACATCGCCGATTGAGTGCATCCGCGCATGGCGTAGATCTGCCGGATCCGGATCGATGTGTCAACGCTGCGGCCAATGCCAGGCCGGCGCATCCAGCAGGCCCTGCCCGCTCAGCAGCGTGCGGCCCTGTTCCTTGTGCAGATGCAGCGAGTGGCAGCCCGGCGCCTGCTCCAACGCCGCGATCAGCCGGCTGGCGTGTGACACCACCCACACCTGGCTGCGCGCACTGGCGGCGATGATCAGCCGCGCCAGCGCCGGCAGCAGGTCCGGATGCAGGCTGGTCTCCGGCTCGTTCAGCACCAGCAGCGGCGGTGGTCGCGGCGTGTGCAGTGCCGCGGCCAGCAGCAGGAATCGCAGGGTACCGTCAGACAATTCGGCCATCGACAACGGCCGCAGCAGCCCGGGCTGGTGGAATCGCAGGGCCAGTCGACCGTCCAGCTCTTCGAAGCCGACCGTGGCGCCGGGGAAGGCATCATCGACACTGCGTGCCAACGCAACCGGATCTCCGATCTCGAGAATGGTCACCCAGGCCGCCGCCAGATCCCGTCCGTCGTGATGCAGCACCGGCGTGCGCGTTGCCATCGCCGGTTGTCGCGCCGGGGCATCGGCGTCGCTGCGGAAATGATCGTAGAAGCGCCAGCGACGGATGTACTCACGCAGGGCGATGGTTTCCGGCATGCGCTGCGGATCGCCGACCTGGGTGAACAGGCTGTCGAACAGCGACAACCGGTCATCCACGAGATCCCAGCCGTGCGCATGGCGTTGCCGCACCATTGCCCCACGGCGATCGACCAGCAGGTTGGCGCTGCGCAGGAACGGCCCGGCCCAGATCGCCTCCGCCTTGATCTGCGGATCCAGCGCAAACGCGGAACGGCTGGGTGGCGGGTAGCCCAGGTCGATGGCATAGCCGAACTCGTCGGTGGTGAATCCCAGCTTCAGCCCCACTGACGCCTGCCGGGGTCCGCCCTGCAGCGGGATCTCGCCGGCCGCAACCCGGCGATCGATGGATTCGGGGCCGGCCCACAGCGCCGAACCAAGCCCGCCTTCGCGGGCCAGCACCGCCGCGACGCCGCCCTGGGCGGTTTCCGCCAGCAGGCGCAGCGCGCGGTACAGGCTGGATTTGCCACTGCCGTTGTCACCGGTGACCACGTTCAACGGCTGCAGCGGCAGTACCAGCCGGTGCAGCGAGCGATAGTGGGCGATGGCCAGGGTCTGCAGCATGGCTGGTGTCCGTGGAAACAGGGACGTCATGCTGGCCGGTTCTGATCGCAGGAGCTGCGACGCCAAGTGAAACGGGAAGAGCATCCACGCATGGCGTGGATCTACTGGAGCGGCATCGAATCATCCACGCGTCGCATGCGTTCAGCGCGCGAACCGCCGTGTTTCAGCCCGCCAGCTCCACCCGGTTGCGACCGTTGCCCTTGGCCCGGTACAGCGCCTTGTCGGCGCGCGCCAGCATCTCATCCACGCTTTCACCGGGCTGGTGCTGGGCCACACCAATGCTGATCGTGACCGGGAATCCCAGCGGCAGATCCGCCACGGCCAGGCGCAGGAACTCGCATTGCAGTTCGGCCGTGCGCAGATCAGTGCCCGGCATCACCGCCACGAACTCCTCCCCGCCATAGCGCGCGGCCATGCCACGGCCGGCAAAATGCGAACGCAGCAGCACACCCAGCTCAGCCAGTACCCGGTCGCCGGTGGCGTGGCCCTGGAAGTCATTGATGTGCTTGAAATGATCGATGTCCAGCAGGGCCACGCAGGCTACTCCCGGCTGCCCATCGATCTCCGCCACCGCCTCTTCCAGTGCCGCTGCCATCGCGCGGCGGTTGGGCAGGCCGGTCAGCGCATCGGTTCGGCTCTGTTCGGCCAGGTCGGCATTCTGCGCCAGCAGCACGTCCTGGTACTCCGACAGCAGGCGCTCGTAGTCATCGCGTTCCAGCATGTGCTTCTGGATGTCGAGCGCGAAACGACGCAGCTCCATCACCAGCATCACCTGCCGTGACAGCGCGGCCAGCGCCTCGGCCTTGTCGCTGGGCAGGTGCTGCGGCTGTGCATCGAACACGCACAGCGTACCCAGCGGCAGGCCATCGGAACTGATCAGCGGCGCACCGGCGTAGAAGCGGATGTGCGGGTCGCCGGTCACCACCGGGTTGTCGTGGAAGCGGATGTCCTGCAACGCATCCTCGACCACCATGATTTGGTGCGGCTGCAGGATGGCGTGGCCACACATCGATTCGCTGCGCAGGTTTTCCGCCGCGTCGATGCCCTGGATCGACTTGAACCATTGCCGTTCGACGTCAATCAGGGTCACCGCCGCCATCGAGGTACCGCAGACCGCCTTGGCGATCGCCACCAGGTCGTCGAATGACTTCTCGCGCTGCGAATCAAGGATCCGGTAGCGGTACAGCGCCTGGAGCCGAAGGGCTTCGTTGGCAGGCTTGTCGGGCTTGATCATGCAGCGTCACGTTCCGGCAGGTCACTGCAAAGTCTAGCTGATGCCGGCGCGTAAACCGCACAACGGGTAGTGCCGGCCGCTGGCCGGCATCCCGCGCTCTCTCGATGCCTGGAGCAGCCGGCCAGCGGCCGGCACTACCGCGCGTTACCAGTCCAGCTGCTTCGGCAGCAGGCCCTGCAGTTCCTGCTCGGTCAGGTTGCGCCACTGGCCCGGCTTCAGCGCGCCGATCTTGATGTTGTCGATGCGCACGCGGCGCAGCTGGGTCACGCGATAGCCGAATTCGGCGGCCATCAGGCGGATCTGCCGGTTCAGGCCCTGCTGCAGGGTGATACGGAAGCCGAACTTGGCGATGCGCGAGGTCTTGCACGGCAGCGTCATCTGGTCGTGGATGCGCACGCCGCGCGCCATGCCGCGCAGGAACTCATCGGTGACCGGCTTGTTCACCGCCACCAGATATTCCTTCTGGTGGCCGTTTTCGGCGCGCAGGATCTGGTTGACGATGTCGCCGTTGCTGGTCATCAGGATCAACCCCTCGGATTCCTTGTCCAGGCGGCCGATCGGGAAGATGCGCTGTTCGTGGCCGACGAAGTCGACGATGTTGCCCTTGACCGAAGTTTCGGTCGTGCAGGTGACGCCTACCGGCTTGTTCAGTGCGATGTAGACGTGGCGGCGGGCGCCGGGCTTGCGTGCCACGCGGGCGCGCAGCGGCTGGCCGTCGACCAGCACCTGGTCTTCCTCGCCCACCACCGCGCCGGTACCGGCCGGATGGCCGTTGACGGTAACGCGGCGCGCGGCGATCAGGCGATCGGCCTCGCGGCGGGAGCAGAAGCCGGTGTCGGCGATATGTTTGTTGAGTCGGGTGGTCATCGGCCCATTATCCGGCATCGCCGCCCGCTGCGCTTCATGCCAGGGCGGGCGGATCGAGCTCCTCGCCGTCGAAGACCCGGTTGCGGCCCGCCCGCTTTGCCACGTACATGGCATGGTCGGCGCGCCGCAGCAGCCCGGCCAGATCGTCTTCGCCCGGTCGCCACTGCGCCAGGCCGATGCTGGCGGTCACCTCCAGCCCCGGCACCTGCAGGGCCTGGCCAGCCTCGGTGATGCGCTGGCGCAGGCGGTCCAGCCGTGCCGACGCCGCCTCGCGCGGCATGCCGGGCATCAGCAGCAGGAACTCTTCGCCGCCCATCCGCACCACTTCGTCCTGGCTGCGCACCGCCGCGCGCAGGGCACGCGCCACCGCCACCAGCACCTGGTCGCCCACTGCGTGGCCGTGGCGGTCGTTGATGTCCTTGAACAGGTCGATGTCGAGGAAGCCGATCACCAACGGGCCGCGCTCACGGTCCACCCGTTCCAGATGGCGGGCCAGCTGCTGCAGTCCGGCGCGACGGTTGGGAAGCCCGGTCAGGCCATCGGTCTCGGCCAGCTGGCGAAGTTCATCACGCTGCTGGCGCAGCCGGCCCAGCCGCTGGTTCAACGCATACGCGGCCATCATCAACAGCCAGGTCACCGCCAGCTGCAGCGCCTCCACCCGGTATTCCAGCAGCCACGCCGCACCACAGGCATCGGCGATGATCAGTACCAGCATCGGTGCCAGCGCGGCCAGACCCGCCTGTGCCCAACGGTCGCCGCGCCAGCGTGCCCAGACGCCGACCATCAGTGCCAGGCCACATCCAGACAGATAGGACACCTGCAAGCCCTTCGCGACCCAGGCCAGATGCTCCCAGCGCAGCCACGGCACCAGCACGGCCAGCGCCATCAGGGTCCACAACACCGCCAGCTGGGCCGGGCGCGATCGAGGCAGCACGCGGTCGCCTCCGTTCAGCCGCCACAGCGCCGGCAGCACCAGTGCCTGGGTCGCAGCGGTCAGCGCCAGCAGCCACCAGGCGCCGTGCTCGCCCACCGGCAGCCAGGGTTCCGGATAACCGCTGAGCCCGCCGAGGATGGCCTGCCACAGCACCATCACGGTGGTGCCGGCGATGTAGACCAGGAAACTGCGGTCCCGGGTGGTCAGGAAGGCCATCAACGCCGACAGCGCCAGCGCGATCGCCACCGCGATGCAGGCCGCGCGCACCAGCAGGCGGGCGGTGTCGTTCTGCTGCACCGGGCTGGGCGCGCCCAGCCGCAGGGTCGGCACCCAACGTGCCTTCAGCGGTGTCTGCCAGGAGACCAGGAACGGCTCATGGCTGCCGGCCGGCGGCACGGCCACCAGGCCGATGCCAGCCCGGAAACGTGAATCGCGGGTGCGCGCATCGTGCATGTTGCCGCAGATCTCGCGGTCGCCATGCTGGACGCGCACTTCACCGGCAAAGACGTTGAACACGTCCAGCGCCTGCGGTTGGCCTGACCAGCCCTGCGGCGGAGCCGGTACCAGCACCTGCTGGCGGGCGCCGGACAGCATCTGCGGCGTGCATGCGCGGTGCGGCGTCGGCTCGTCGGTAGCGCCGCCGACCAGGAGATAATCATGGCCCGACACGGCCTCTGCAGCCTGAAGCGGCCACGGCAACGCCAACCACACCATCAGGACGGCCAGCACCGATCCTGTTCCATACCGCCACTGCCTGCCGCCCACGCCACGTCCTGTTCCTGCTTACGTCCGCGCCCACTGCGCGCCGCCCCTGGCGCGCATTATCGCAGCCGGGCACGCCACGCATGTGTAGACCAAAGTCGGCGCCCGCGGTTCAGCCAGCCGCCGGCGGCCCCTTCACCGCGACCAGCCGTACCGGGCGCAGATCGACCAGGGTCAGCCGCTCCAGCGGCTGCGGCCGTTCGATGGCATAGCCCTGCAGCCCCTGCACGCCAAGCCGGGTCAGCGCACCGGCAACCTCGGCGGTCTCCACCCACTCGGCCACCACTTCCATCTGCAGCTCGCGCCCGAGCTCGCTGATCGCGCGCACCGTGGCGTGGCTGACCGGGTCGGTATCCATGTCGCGCACGAAGGCGCCGTCGATCTTCAGGATGTCCGCCGGCAACTGGCGCAGGTAGCCGAAGGAAGACAGGCCGGAGCCGAAGTCATCCAGCGCCATCCGGCACCCCCGTGCCTTCACCGCATCGATGAAGGCGCGGGCCTGGCTGAGGTTGCTGATCGCCGCGGTCTCGGTGATCTCGAAGCACAACTTGGAGGCCAGCGCGCGGTTGCGCTCGAGCAGGTCGCAGACGAAGGCGAGGAATCCCGGCTCGGCGATCGACTGCGCGGACACGTTGACGTTGCACAGGCCCAGCTGTCGCACGTGCGCCGGGCACACCTGCAGGTGGCGGAACAGCAGCCCGAGCACGTGCCGGTCCAGCGCCACTGCCATGCCATAGCGCTCCACCGCCGGCATGAACTGGCCGGGCAGATGCAGGCTGCCATCGGTACCACGCATGCGCACCAGCACCTCGTAGTGCAGGTAGGACGGATCGCCCACGCGGGCGATGCGCTGTGCATACAGCAGCATGCGATTCTCGGCCATCGCCAGGCTGACGCCCTGCAGGCGCTCGGCCTCCTGCCGCCGCTCCTCCAGCGCCATGCGGTTCTCATTGAAGCAGTGCACGCGGTTGCGCCCGGCCTGCTTGGCGGCATAGCAGGCGCTGTCGGCGGCACTCATCAACCAGTTCACGTCCGGCGCATCTGCACTGACCTCGACCACGCCGATGCTGCAGCTCAGCTGCGGGCTGCCCTCGCTGATCGGAAACGTGGCCTGGCCCAGGTTGCGGATCACCCGCTGCAGCACCCGCTTGGCTTCGTCCTGCCCGGCATGGGCGAGGAACACGGCGAACTCGTCGGCGCCCAGGCGGCCGACCCAGTCACCGTCACGCACGGCCGCCACCAGATAGTCGGCGAAACTGCGCAGCATCTGGTCACCGGCGGCATGGCCGAAGCTGTCGTTGACCAGCTTGAAGTGGTCCAGGTTGATGTAGCACAGCGCATGCGTACCGCCATCACTGCGTACCTGCAGCAGCGCACGCTCCAGCAGCCGCTCGATCTCGCGGCGGTTGATCAGGCCGGTCAGCGGATCGTGGCTGGCGTGATGCTCGATCTCACGTGCCAATGCATGGTTCTGGCTGACATCCTCGATGATCGCAAACACCGACAGGCCGCCTCCCGCGCTGCGCACGCCGGTGCCACTCCAGCGCCCCCACACCAGGCTGCCATCGCGGCGGCAGAAGCGCAGTTCACTCGGCCGCAGCTGCCGGTCCCAGTCGATGCGGCCGACGCCATCGATGACCAGTTCGCCTTCCATCAACAGATCGCCGAGCGACATCTGCAGCAGCACGTCGCGTCGGTAGTCGAGGATGTCGGCCATCGCCTGGTTGGCTTCGATCACCTTGCCGTCGGTGTCGAGCTTGAGCATGCCGACATTGGCCTGGTAGAAGGCCGCACGGAAGCGGCTTTCATGCTCGGTCAGGTCCTTGCCGACGCGGCGCGCGAGGGCCACCGCCATCAGGC
Organism: Stenotrophomonas sp. YJH_SMC_54; assembly: GCF_059368435.1. Taxonomy (NCBI): domain Bacteria; kingdom Pseudomonadati; phylum Pseudomonadota; class Gammaproteobacteria; order Lysobacterales; family Lysobacteraceae; genus Stenotrophomonas; species Stenotrophomonas sp. YJH_SMC_54. The sequence goes on from NZ_JCAFRS010000006.1 coordinate 241,091, forward strand.
TGATCGCCAGCACCGACAACCCGCCGACCACAAGCGTGGCGATCCGTACCATCGTGGCCATGCGCAGCAACGCTTGCGAAAATGCCTGCGCCTGCACCTGCAGCCGCCGGTCCAGATCACGCAGTTGTTGCAGGTACCGATCGCGGTCCGCCGCTGGCAGCACGCCTTGGGCGTGCCCCGACTGCAGCTCGGCAACCAGCCGCTGCACGGCCAACAGATCATCGTCGGTCTGTCGCCACAGCGTGGTTGCTTCCCGGAATGCACCGATGTCGCGTGCATAGCGGAACGAGAACACCAGGCGCGGGATATCGGCGCGCGCGTTGCCACCCTGCAGGAAGCCCTGCCTGGCCTTTTCCTCGTCCGGTACCGCCTGTTCCAGCGCCAGCCGGGCCTGCAGATCGCCCAATGGAATCCGCAGCGCCTGGCGCGCGTCATCCAGGTCCTGGGCATGGCCACGCGCCAGGTAGCGGCTCAGCGCAGCGGTTGCATCCTGCTGCCCTCGTGACCAGTACCCCTGGCCGGCAATCCAGGCCGTCGAGGCTGCCTGCAGTTCCTGGATCAACGCGGACAACGCGACCAACCCGATCGCCATGCCCGTCAACAACGCAAAGCGCAATCCCAGCCCACGGGTCATCGGCACCCGCCGGCTCTGCTGGTCCGTGCCACTTCTACCCATCCCGGATCCCCCCGAATGTGCTGCGGTGACAACCTGCCTTGGAACCGGCCCAGCCTATGACCGGCAATGTGTGGGCCATGCGAAAAAGGGGACGGAGGGGATTAAGTCGTTTTCGGCATAAGCGCATGGCCTGCCATTTACGACTTAATCCCCTCCGTCCCCTTTTCCTGTACGCCAGCCCGGGGGCTGGCGTTGTTATGGACGGCTGCGGGTGCGGCTTAGAAGCTGCGCGGGCCGCGCGGCTTGAAGCCGTCACGACGCGGCGGCCGGCTGTCGCGGTCACCGCCGCGGTCGCCACCATGGCCACCATGGCCACCCGGACCACCCGGGCCACCACGACGCGGACCACCCGGGCCGCCCGGGCCGCCCGGGCCACGCTTGTCGAAGCGCGGCTTGAACGGACGCGGGGCCGGGTTGGTGTCTTCACCCGGAGCCAGCGCACGCATCTGCAGCTGCTGGCCGGACACCCACACCTTCTGCAGGTGCGACAGCACGTCCGGCGGCATCTGTGCCGGCAGGTCCAGCAGCGAGAAGTCGTCGTGGATGTCGATGCGGCCGATGAAGCGGCTTTCCAGGCCCGCTTCGTTGGCGATGGCGCCGACGATGTTGGCCGGCTTCACGCCATGCTGGTGGCCCACCGAAATGCGGTAGGTCTCCATACCCTGCTCCGGTGCTCCACGCGGCGGAACCTCACGGCGCGGACGCTGCTCGAAACCACCTTCGGCGTCGTCGCGACGCGGGCCACGCTCGAAGCGCGGACCACGCTCGTTGCGGTCGAAGCGATCGCCACGCTCCGGACGGTCGCCACGGTCGAAACGCTCGCGCGGGGCGCGCTCTTCACGCGGGGCACGCACCGGCGGCTGCAGCAGGAACGGGGTGTCACCCTGCAGCATCTTGGCCAGCGCGGCGGCGATCTCGATGGCCGGCACGTTCTGCTCGTTCTCGAAGCGCTCCAGCAGCTGGCGGTAGAAGTCCAGGCCGCCGGCACCGAGGGTTTCGGTGATGCGCGTGGTGAACTTGTTGATGCGGTTGTCGTTGACCGCTTCCACGCTCGGCAGCTGCATCTCTTCGATCGGCTGGCGGGTGGCGCGCTCGATCTGGCGCAGCATGCCCTTCTCGCGCGGGGTGGCGAACAGGATCGCCTCGCCGCTGCGGCCGGCACGGCCGGTACGGCCGATGCGGTGCACGTAGCTTTCGGTGTCGTACGGAATGTCGTAGTTCAGCACGTGGCTGATGCGCTCCACGTCCAGGCCGCGCGCAGCCACGTCGGTGGCAACCAGGATGTCCAGCTTGCCTTCCTTCAGCATGGCGATGGTGCGCTCACGCTGGGCCTGCTGCATGTCGCCGTTGATGGCGGCAGCGGCCAGGCCACGGGCCTGCAGCTTGCTGGCCAGTTCTTCGGTGCCGGCCTTGGTGCGCGCGAAGATGATCATCGCGTCGAACGGCTCGACTTCCAGGATGCGGGTCAGCGCATCCAGCTTGTGCATGCCGCTCACCCACCAGTAACGCTGGCGGATGTTGGCCGAGGTGGTGGTCTTGGCCGCGATGGTCACTTCCACCGGGTCCTGCAGGTAGGTCTGCGCGATGCGGCGGATCTGCGGCGGCATGGTGGCCGAGAACAGGGCCACCTGGCGCTGCTCCGGCAGCTTCTTCAGCACCGCTTCGACGTCGTCGATGAAGCCCATGCGCAGCATTTCATCGGCTTCGTCCAGCACCAGGGTCTTCAGCTCGGACAGGTCCAGAGTGCTGCGGTCGAGGTGGTCGATCACGCGACCGGGGGTACCGACCACGATATGCACGCCACGGCGCAGCGCCGACAGCTGCTGCCCGTAAGGCTGGCCGCCGTACACCGGCAGCACGCGGAAGCCCGGGATCTTGGACGAGTAGGACTGGAACGCCTCGGCGACCTGGATGGCCAGTTCGCGGGTCGGCGCCAGAATCAGGGCCTGCGGCTTGATCTGCTGCAGGTCGATGTTGGACAGTACCGGCAGCGCGAACGCGGCGGTCTTGCCGGTACCGGTCTGGGCCTGGCCCAGCACGTCGCGGCCTTCCAGCATCGCCGGGATGGTGGCGGCCTGGATCGGCGACGGGGTTTCGTAGCCGATGGCGGTGACCGCCTGCATCACGGGCTCGGACAGGCCGAGCTGCGCGAACTGCAGCGGCGCTTGGGAATCTTGGGACATGGGGAACTCCGAAGGCACTGCCGTCTTCCTGGCAGTGCGATAAAAAAGGGATGGTCCGCGCTTTGGGCGCCCTTCTTATCGCGTGCCCTGGCGCTGCTCGGTCGGAGGAGATTTCACTCGCTCAGAGCGGGATGATACCGCATTGATGCTGAACGAGGCGTACAGCTTTCCGTGCGCGTGCCGTCATGCCCCGTGCTGGCGCACAATACGCGCCCTCTTCCCGGCCCGGCCGCTGGCCTGCGCCCCTCTTCCCAGGAACCCCGCTCCATGCAGATTCTCGAATTCGACCTCGACGGTGACTACGTCGAACTCAAGCAGCTGCTCAAGCTGGCCGACCTGGTCACCAGTGGCGGCGAGGCCAAGATGGTCATCAGTGACGGCCAGGTGCGGGTCGATGGCGAAGTCGAACTGCGCAAGGCCTGCAAGATCCGCGCAGGCCAGGTGGTCGAGTTCGCCGACAGCCAGATCCGGGTGCTGGCCGCCGGCTGATGTGAGGCTGTTCAGGCTACGCGCTGGGTCAGGTGCGAGGCAATCAGCTGCCTGAACGGTGCCACGCCCTGCGCCAGGCGCAGGCCGGCCGCCCGCAGCAGTCGCGCCGGGCGGCGATCGTCGGTGTACAGGCTGGCGATCGCATTGGTGGCCTCGTACAGCGGCCGCGACGCCAGCCGGTGACCCCGTTGGTAGCTGGCCAGCATGCCGGCGGCGGCAATGTCGGCACCGCGACGCTGCTGCGCGACGATGCCCTGCGCCAGCCGCTGTGCGCTGGCCAGGCCCAGGTTGAAGCCATGCGCGGTGACCGGGTGCATGCCGACGGCGGCATCGCCGATCAGCGCCGAACGCTCGCCAACAAAACGGTGCGCGTACACACCTACCAGCGGATACGCCTGCGGCGTGGCCACCGGCTGCATCCGACCCAGCCGATGTTCGAAGCAAGCACTGATGGCCTCGCCGAAGGCCACCTCGTCCATCGCCAGCAGCGCGTCGATCTGCCGCGGCGGCAGCGTGATCACCGCCGAGGCCTGGCCCTCGTTGAGCGGCAGCAGCGCCATCGTGCGGCCGTAGCCGAACCATTCCCAGGCAGTGTGGCGATGGTCGCGCTCGACCTGCATGCGGCACACCAGCATCGACTTGCCGAAGTCGCGCATCTGCGCACCGATGCCGAGCATGCGGCGGGTGGCGGAGAAGCGGCTGTCAGCGGCCGCCAGCAGCCGCGCATGCAGTTGGCTGCCGTCATCGAGTTTGACCACATGGCCCTGTGCATCGGCTTGCACGCCTTGCACCTTGCGCCCGTCGAACAGTTCCACGCCGTCCTGGCCCTGCACCGCATCCCATGCGGCACGGCGGATCAGATGGTTGGGTACCAGCCAGCCCAGCGGTTGGCCGTCGACCTGGGTGCTGGCGAAGGTCAGCGCGAACGGCGAGCCGCCGTTCATCACCTTGGCATCGCGCAGTTCAGCGACTTCGGCCTGCGGCAGGCGCTGCCACAGCCCCAGCTGCTCCATGCTCTGCCGCGAGGCATGGGTCAACGCGATCTCCCTGCCATCGAAGGCGGCCTCGGCCAGGGCCTGGCGCGGCTGCACTTCGACCAGCCCGACCTGCAGCCCGCTGCCGGCCAGCGCGCGCGCGAAGCACAGACCTGCCGGTCCGGCGCCGACCACCACCACGTCCATCCTGCGCATGCGCGCCTCCTGCCGTTGATTCAGTCCGCGCCAGCATAGCGCCGCGCACCTGAGCGGCCTTGATCTGGATCAGGCCGACTTACAGAAGTGCGAACACCAGCGCCAGGATCGACAGCAGCGACACCAGCCACACCAGGCTGCGCACGTAGGGCACGCCTGCGGCGTACAGGGGCAGATAGACCACACGCGCCCAGAAGTAGGCCTGCGCCGCCAGTGCAGTGGTGTCGTTGCCGCGACCGGCCACGACCACCGCGATGGCGGCGGCGGCGAAGAACGGGAACGTCTCCAGGAAATTGGCCTGCGCACGCTGCAGGCGCCCGGCCAGTGGGCTGACCGGCTTTGCGTCGCCATCGCGTGCCGAGGCATTCCACTTCATCCCGCGCTCGCGGGTGACCACGGTGGAGGTGGCGAAGATGTAAACGAAGCCGAGCAGGACCGACCAGGCCAGCATCGTCAATTCAGTTGCCATCATTCATCTCCTCAGGGTGCCGACGCACGCAGGCTGTAACCGGCCAGGCGCCACACCTGGTCCTCGTCGAAACGGAACGAGACCAGCTCGCGCACCGGCTGCGCGCTGTTGGCGAAACGGGTCGGGAAACTGACGTTGATGTACAGCCCTTCCGGCACCGCGGCACCTGCGCTGTACTTGACCCGGGTGATGGTGGGCTGGCCACGCCCGGCCAGCGCACCCAGGCGCGTGCGCTCGGTGGTCAACTGGCTGACGAATGCGGCCTTCGGCACCGCACGACGCGCGACGGCGGAGGCGCCATCCCACAGTTCGCCGGCGCGGTTGGCATCGACCAGCTGTGCGGCTTTCAGTGCAGCAGCGCCCATCTCGGCATCCTGTTTCTGCACCTGGGCCTGCTGTGCAGCGGTCAACGCCGGGGCACCGGCGGTGGCTGGCTTCGCAGCCGCTGGCGAGGCCGGGGCCGGGCGTGCCGGAGCCGGTGCCGGCGTGGCCGGCGCAGGTGCCTGCGCCAATGCGGTCAGGGGCAGCAGGGACAGCAGCAGGAGCACGCGCTTCATGGACACCGCCGGTTTTCTGGAGAGAACCGCAGTCTACGCCAGCGCGGTGACTATGCCGTCAGCGTGCCGGGGCGTTGCCCTCCACCGCTGCCGCATCAGCCTGCGCGGCGGGCGCGGCGGTGTTCACTGGCGCCTGTTCGGCCACCGGTGGCGGCTCCGACGGTGCCGGTGGCAGCGTTGCCACATCGATCTCCGACAGTGGGCTTTCTTCCGGGCACACCGCATCCGGGAAACCGAAGCGCTGCTTCAGTGCCTGGCCGCAGCTGTTGATCGATTCCATGTCGGCGCCTTCGCGCTTGCACTGCTGGTCGAAGGCAATCAGGAACGCGTCCTTGCGTTGCACGAAGTCGTCACCACAGGCCCGCATCTGCTTGATCCGTTCCAGATCGTCCTGCACCGCGTTGGTGCCGTCCAGGCCGTACTGGCGCAGCTCATCCTGCGTCAGCAGGCGCAGGCTGCGGTTGGGCACGGTCATCATCAGATCGGCCACACCCACCGCCACGCCGTTGCGCTGCAGGTAGTCCTTCACGTTGTCGTAGACCTCGTGCAGCTCGCGATTGAGTTCCGCGCGCGAGGTGGCCTTCGAGCTGATCCGCATCATGCGGTGGATGCCGACCTTGCCCGACAGCAGGCGGTTGTCACCGGCAGCCAGCACGAACACGCAGGCACTGTGGCAGATCGAGCCCTCGCGCACCCAGATCGTCCAGCCCGATTCACCGATGCTGTCGCCGGCGACAATCGCCGATTCCACCTGGCCTCCGCTGGAATCCAGGTCGAGGATGCGCTTGTGGATCTTCTGTTCGTCAGCGACCACGGCCAGTCGCCACATCATCTCGGCAAAGCCCGGATTGATCTTGCCGGCGTAACGCACGCGCATCAGGCCACGTTCGGCGCACGGCGTCAGCGCCTGGGTGATCTGTTCGCGCTGCAGGCCCTCCAGCTCGACGCCATCGCCCGCCTCACCGGCGTACTCGGTACTGCAGCTGACCCAGGCGCGGCCATTCTCCAACTGCGCCTGCGGCCACGGCCGATCCGCCCGGCTGCGCGGCGGCGCCGGCGGTGGCGGTGCGTCAGCCGCATTGATCGACACCATGTTCTCGCCATCGCTGGCCGGCGCGCGCGCGGCCTTGTCGGCGGCGGTGACATTGCCCGGATTCTCCAGCTGGCTGCAGCCCGCCAGGGCCAGGCACAACAGGGGCAACCAGCGGAGTTTGGCGGACATCGGGCAACCAGTCTTCACGTGAGCAAGAGCCACAGTCTACCCGTCCGGGACGCGCATTCAGCGCGTGGCACTGAACCCCTTCTGACCCTTGGGAAAAGCGTGTCGACCAAGGTCGACACCTACCAACAGCCGCGCAGAACGCCGTCCCGACAGGTCGCAGGAACCTGTCGAAGGCGGGGTGGGTCCGGTTGCAGGGGCGTGAGCGCCATGGATGGCGCGACCGAGCTTACATGGGTGAGGGCGCTTTGCTTGCGAAGCACTGCTTCGCAAGCGCCCGAACGCACAGCCGCCAGCGGCGGCCGGGCCCCGGAGGGGTACTTGCAGCGTCCCCTGCAACCGGACCCACCCCGCCTCCCCACAGGAAACCAGCTTCTGCCGTTGCCGTTGCCGGCCAGCGGCCTGCACTACCGCGGGTGCCGGGCGCAGCCCTGCCAGATCCCCCTTCAGCATCCATGTCCGAATGTGGCGAGTATCGCCGTCGCCAGAGGCCTAGACTGGCGCCATGGACACCGCCCTCGCCCTCGACACCGCCGCCTGCGACCGCGCCCGCCTGGCCCGTGACGCACGCTTCGACGGCGTTTTCTTCACCGCCGTGCGCAGCACCGGCATCTATTGCCGCCCCGTCTGCCCGGCGCCGCCGCCGAAGCCACGCAACATCACCTACTATCCGACCGCTGCCGCGGCCGCTGCTGCCGGCTACAGGCCGTGCCTGCGCTGCCGCCCCGAACTGGCACCGCAGGCCCAGCAGGCACTGGCCGGGCAAACCGTGCAGCGCGCCCTCGCCATCATCCACGGCGGCTTCCTGCAGGAGCAGCCCGTTGCAGACCTCGCGCAGAAGATCGGCCTCAGCGCGCGCCAGCTGCAGCGCCTGTTCGTCGAACATCTCGGCGCAACACCCGGACAGATCCATGCCACCCACCGCCTGCTGCTGGCCAAGCAACTGCTGACCGAAACCACGCTGCCGGTGACCGATGTTGCGCTGGCCGCCGGCTACAACAGTCTGCGCCGCTTCAATACCGCCTTCCTGCAGGGCTGCGGCATGGCACCGACGGCGCTGCGTCGCCAGCACCAGCCGCTGGCCGCCGATGACGGCGGCCTGGTACTGCGGCTCGTGTACCGCCCACCGTTGGACTTCCCGCGAATGCTGGCCTTCCTGCGCAAGCGCAGCCTGCCTGGCATCGAACTGATCGGCGAAGACAGCTACCAGCGCCTGCTCGGCACACCCGAGCGCCCCACCCTGCTGCGCGTCACCGCCGACCCGAAGCGCCCGGAACTGCGTCTGCAGCTGAGCGCGGTCGACCCGCGCCTGATCCCCGACATCGTGCGCCGTGTGCGTCGTGTGTTCGATCTGGACGCCGACCTGCAGCAGGTCCATGCCGCCCTGGGCGAGGAACCGCTGCTGGCACGCGGCATCGCCGAACGCCCGGGGCTGCGCGTTCCGGGCGGCTGGGATGGCTTCGAGGTCGGCGTACGCGCCGTGCTCGGCCAGCAGGTCAGCGTCGCCGCCGCCACCACCTTTGCGCGGCGTCTGGTGGATGCGTATGGGGCGCATCTGCCGGGCATGCCGTCCGAGTTCAATCGCCAGTTCCCAGCGCCCGAGGTGCTGGCCGAGGCGCCGCTGGAATCGATCGGCCTGCCGCGCAGCCGCGCCGCCACGGTGCGTGCGCTGGCCGCTGCATGTGCCAGCGGCCAGCTCGACTTCGGACCCGGGCAGGCCCTGGAAGAATTTGTTGCGCGCTGCGTGGCATTGCCCGGCATCGGCCCGTGGACCGCGCAGTACATCGCCCTGCGCGGGCTCGGCCAGCCCGATGCCTTCCCCGCCGGCGACCTGGTGCTGCAGCAGGTGCTCGGCCACGCACAGGGCCAGCGCCTGAGCGAACGTGCAACTGAAGCGCGCTCGCAACCGTGGCGCCCGTGGCGCGCCTACGCCGTGCTGCACCTGTGGCACCTGTCCGGCACGTTCGTTGGAGAACCGACATGACCCTGTTGTTTGATCGCTTCGACAGCCCCATCGGCGTGCTGACCATCGCCGGTGATGAGCGTGGCCTGTCACATGTGCTGTTCCCGGAAAACCGCCATCCGGCACGCGGACGCGACGACTGGCACTACGCACCGGATGCCCTGCCGGAAGCACGCGAACAGCTGCTGCAGTTCCTGCACGGCGAGCGCAACAGCTTCGACCTTGTGCTGGCGCCACGTGGCACGCCGTTCCAGCTGCGCGTATGGCAGGCGCTGGCACTGATTCCGTTCGGCCAGACCTGGAGTTACCTGCAGCTGGCGCAGCACCTCGGCCAGCCCAGTGCGACCCGCGCGGTCGGCGCGGCCAACGGGCGCAATCCGCTGCCGATCATCCTGCCCTGCCATCGCGTGATCGGCAGCAACGGCGCATTGACCGGTTTCGGCGGCGGGCTGGAAACCAAGGCGGCACTGCTGCGGCTGGAACAACGCCAGGCCCCGCTGTTCGCCTGAGAGGGCTGGCCGGGCTGCGCCCGGCACCCGCAGAGGCTAGAGCAACAGCAACAGCGGGCTTCCTGCGGGGAGGCAGGGTGGGTCCAGTTGCAGGGGACGCTGCAAGTACGTCCCTGTAAGCTCGGTCGCGCCATCCATGGCGCTCACGCCCCTGCAACCGGACCCACCCAGCCTTCGACAGGTTCCGGCGATCTGTCCGGACGTCATTGTGCGCAACTGTTGGTAGGTGTCGACCTTGGTCGACACGGTAGATCCACGCCATGCGTGGATGGAATCATCAGGGACATGTCTGGAGAAAAGCCCCCCCTTCCTTTTGAATGGGGCGCGCCGACAGGCGCGGGGATAAGGAAAAATGCGCGGACACGGCGCGCGATAGCGCGCCGTGTCTTGGGCGCGTCATTGCGCGGGCTTATCATGCGTGGATGACTTCCGTACGCCTGACCTGCGCGCTGGCGCTGCTGCTGCCATTGGCGGCCTGCACCACCGCGCCCGCCCCTTCCGCCTCCGTTCCCGGTTCCGCCGCTGCGGCTTCGCCTCCGAAGCTGCTGCTGATCTCCATCGACGGCCTGCGCGCCGATGCGCTGGACCGTGGGCTCACTCCGAACCTGCAGCGACTGATCGACGGCGGCGTGCGTGCACGCTGGATGACGCCGTCCTATCCGTCGCTGACCTTCCCCAACCACTACACCATCGTCACCGGCCTGCGGCCGGACCACCACGGCATCGTCAACAACAGCATGGACGATGCAACCCTGGGCCGTTTCGAACTGAGCAACCGCGACGCGGTCACCACCAGCGGCTGGTGGGGTGGCGAACCGATCTGGGTCAGTGCCGAGAACGCTGGCGTACGTTCGGCCACCACGGCGTGGCCGGGCAGTGAGTCTGAAATCCGCGGCGTGCGCCCCAGCAAGTGGCGCGTATACGACGGCAAGGAACCGCTGGAGCAGCGGGCCGGCATCGTGCTCGACTGGCTGGCACAGACCGATGCTGATGCACCGCGCCTCACCACGCTGTACATGGAACACGTGGACAAGGCCGGCCACAACTACGGCCCCGGGTCGAAGGAGTACGCCGACGCCATCGTGCGCGCCGACCAGATCGTCGGCCAGGTGCTCGACGGGCTGCAGCAGCGCGATCTAGCCAAGACCACCAACGTGATCGTCGTCTCCGACCACGGCATGGCCAGCGTCGCCGACGGCAACGTGATCGCCACCGAGTCGATGGCCGACCCGGCCATCGCACGCAATATCAGCCAAGGCCAGTCAGTGGGTTTTGCGCCGGTCGCCGGCCGCGAAGCGGAAGCCGAACGCGCCCTGCTCGGACGCCACGCGCACTACGAATGCTGGAAGAAGGAGAACCTGCCGGCACGCTGGCACTACGGCACGCATCCGCGGGTTCCGGCCATCGTCTGTGTCATGGATGAAGGCTGGGATGCCCTGCACCAGGAGAAGATCGCCAAGCGTGCGAAGCAGGATCGAGGTTCGCATGGCTACGACAACGCACTGCCTTCCATGCGCGCAGTGTTCGTGGCCGGCGGTCCGTCGTTCCGCCAGGGCCTGGTGATCGATGGCTTCGACAACGTCGATGTCTATCCGCTGCTGGCCCACCTGCTGCAGGTACCGGCCGCGCCGAACGATGGCAATCCGGAAACGCTGAAGAAGACACTGCGCTGATGCGGTTGTAGAGCCGAACCCACGCTCGGCTCACCGGACAGGCATAAAAAAAAACGCGGCGCCAGGCGCCGCGTTTTTCATTGAACCGGTCGTTCGACCGGATCAGGCCTTGGCGACGGCCTTCTTCGCCACAGCCTTCTTCGCCGGAGCCTTGGCCACGGTCTTCTTGGCAACCGGAGCGGCGGCGCCTACGGCGACCTTGCTGGCGGTGTGCGAACGGGCGTTGCCATAGCTGGCGTTGTAGCGCTTGCCCTTGGCGGTCTTGCGGTCACCCTTACCCATGTCTTCAACTCCTCAAATGTGAAATCTGGTTACCCCGTACTGACACGGGTTCGGCGGGGCCGCCTTGCTGGGCGCCCCCGCGCACGATCGAAAATCCTATCACGGAGCGCCTAGTGCGCGCAGCTGGCGTCGTGCACGTGACCGTGGTTGAGGCGCAGGTTGACCAGATGGGCCACACCCACCAGCAGGCCACCGATGGTCATCACCACCGCGTGCGGCACCGCATTGTGGTGCAGCGGGTCATACAGCACGCCGGCCCACAATGCGACCAGGCCGGGAATCAGGAAGCCCAGCGCACGCAGCGCACCGTGCCGGCGGTAGCCCCAGACCAGGCTGAACAACCCCAGCAGGGTCACGAACACCACCAGCGCCTGTTCCACGCCGTCGCTCAGCCAGAACGACAGCCCCAATGAAGGCGCTGCGGCCAGCAGCACCGGGATCACCGCGCAGTGCACCGCGCACAGCATCGAACCAGTGGCGCCGAAACGATCGAGCAGGTGGCGCAGGCGTGAGGACAGGGACATGACTTCCAGCAGGGTCGGCGAATCGTTATGGAATAATATAACATCCCTCTCCGACCCGCACGGTTTCCCTCCCCCTGTCCCATCGACGGGATTCGTGCGCCCCGCGATTGATACATTGTAACAAAGGACCCGTCCATGCCCGCCCATACCCCACGGCTCAAGCCGCATTCCCTGGCCCTGGCCCTCGCCGCCCTGCTGCCGTCCGTCGCCTTTGCAGCCGGCCAGGACACCGCCCATCGTGACCGCCACCTGACCGAGCTGTCGTCGGTGCAGGTCACCGCGTCGCCGCTGCAGGGTGACGCCGAATCGCTGGCACGCCCGGTGGAGGTTCTGGCCGGTGAACGCCTGGACGAGCAGAAGGCCGGCACCCTCGGCGATACCGTGGCCAAGCTGCCCGGCGTGCAGAGCACCTTCTTCGGCCCCGGCGTCGGCCGCCCGATCATCCGTGGCCAGGAAGGCCCGCGCGTGGCCGTGCTGTCCAACGGCATGGGCAACATGGATGCGTCCACGGTCAGCGCCGACCACGCCACCAGCATCGAACCGTTCCTGGCCGACCAGATCGAAGTACTGAAGGGCCCGGCCACGCTGCTGTTCGGCAGCGGCGCCATTGGTGGTGCGGTCAATGTGGTCGACGGGCGCATCGCGCGCGAGCTGCCTGAGCGGCCGCTCAGCGGTCGTGCCGAACTGCGCGGCAATTCGGTGAACAACGAGCGCAGCGGCATGTTCCGCCTCGATGGCGTCAGCGGCAACGTCGTGCTCCATGTGGATGGCCTGGTGCGCAATGGCGACGACTACCGCATTCCCGGCTACGCGGTAATCGACAGCCTGGAAGACCACCACGACGACCACGACCATGACCACGCGGGCGAGGAAGGCGAAGAACCGCGCCGCGGCCGCCTCGACAACAGTTCGATCCGCACCCGCGCCGGTGGCGTCGGCGCAACGTGGCTGGGCGACGGTGGCTACTTCGGCGTGTCGGCCAGCACCTACCGCACCAACTATGGCATTCCCAATGGCGCGCACGTGCACGCCGACGGTGATGATCATGGCCATGACCACGGTCACGACCATGGCGACGAAGAGGAAGGCGGCGACGAGCACGACGTTCGCATCGACATGGTGCAGAACCGCTTCGAGACCAAGGCCGGCATCTACAACCCGGTCTCGTTCCTGAAGAACATCAACGCACGCGTGGCCTACACCGACTACGAGCACGTAGAGCTGGAGGCCGGTACGCCGTCGACCCGCTTCACCAACCGCGGCATCGAAGCGCGCCTGGAAGCGGTGCAGCAGCAGATCGGCGGCTGGGACGGCGCCTTCGGCCTGCAGTTCGGCAACAGTGATTTCGGTGCCAAGGGCGAAGAGGCGTTCGTTCCGGATACCGGCACGAAGAACATCGGCCTGTTCGTACTGCAGGAAAAGCAGTTCGGCCCGTTCAAGTTGGAACTGGGCGGCCGCCACGACCAGGTCAAGCTGGACCCGACCGGTGACTACCGCCGCCGCACCTTCGGTGCCACCAACCTGTCTGCCGCTGGTATCTGGAAGCTCAACGATGCCGTTGACCTGCGCATCGGCGTGGACAGCTCCGAGCGTGCACCGACCAACGAAGAGCTGTATGCCGCCGGCGCGCACATCGCCACCCGTTCGCTGGAAATCGGCGACGCCAACCTGAAGACCGAGCGCGGCCAGCGCGTGGAACTGGGTATCCACACCCACAGCGAGCGCCTGGACTTCTCCGCGTCGGTCTACCAGACCAGGTTCAAGGACTTCATCTACCTGGCCGACACCGGCATCACCGAGGGCCTGCCGGTGCGCACCTGGACGCAGCAGGACGCGGTGTTCCGCGGTGCCGAGGCCGAAGCGCTGGTGCACTTGTTCGAGGGCGGCGCCGGTGACTGGGATCTGCGCCTGTTCGGCGACTACGTGAAGGCCAAGCTGGATGGCAGCGGCAGCCGCAACCTGGACATCGCCGTGCCGCATGGCGACCACAACCACAACTACACGGTGGAACTGGCCAACACTGGCTATCTGCCGCGTATCGCACCGGCCCGCGTCGGCGCCGACCTGCGCTGGTCGAAGGACGGCTGGCGCGCTTCGGTCGGTGCGGTCCGCTACAGCCGCCAGAAGGACGTCGCCCAGAACGAAGCCCCGAGCGACGGCTACACCCTGGTCGACGCGCACCTGGCCTACCGCTGGGATCGCAACGCCAGCAACAGCTACGAGGTGTTCCTGGATGGCAGCAACCTGACCAACCGCGAAGTGCGCCCGCATACCTCGCTGCTGCGCGACTACTCGCCGCTGCCAGGCCGTGGTGTCGCATTCGGCATCCGCGCGTTCTTCTGATCGCGCACGGCGGGGTCGGAGTCCTTTTCGAAGGAAAGGGCTCTGACCCCCACGCCATTCCGCGGGGGCCTTCGGGCCCCCGTTTTCATTTCGACCCACTCCATCACGCATCCGTCACAAAGATGTGCGTACCACAACAAGCGGACAATCCCGTCACCCAATGTCTCGCCAATCGGACACTTCTGTCCGAAAATAATTCCATGACTGCCCAACGTGCCGATGCCGCCGCCCGCCGTGCCCTCATCCTCGACGCCGCCGATCATGTGTTCGGCCAACACGGTGTCACCGCCCCGCTGGACCTGGTGGTCGAACGCGCCCAGGTAGGCCGCGCCACCCTGTACCGCAACTTCCCCGACCGCACCGCGCTGATCCAGGCGCTGCTGCAGCGCACGGTCGACCGCATCCGGCGCCAGGTCGAACAGCTCGGTGACCGCGACGACGCCCTGTTCGAGGTGTTCGAAGGCATGGCCCAGCGCATCATTGATTCGCCGGCATTGGCCGATTACTGGCGTGCGGTCGATTCGGACGTGCCGTCCATGCGCGCCGCGCGCGAGACCGTGCGCGACCTGCTGGAGGAACCGATCGCGCGCGCCAAGGCCGCCGGGCTGTGCCGTGCCGACCTGGAAAAGACGGATATTTCACTGATCTCGGGCATGCTGGGTGCGGCCCTGCGCGGCAAGACCCGCGACGAGCGTGCTCAGTTGGCCGGGCGCGCCCTGCAGCTGCTGCGTGGGGGTCTCCAGGGAGCTGCCAACGAGGCCCGTTGATGGTCCAGCCGTATCTGAAGCCGGTTCCGGATTGGGAGGAGCACGAAAAGCCGACCATGCCCGGTTCGGCATCGATGCCCTGGCACCCGCCGTATCGGCGCGCGGCCTATGCGCTGGTATCACTGCTGGTGGCGATCACCGGCGGCCTCGGCAATGCGCTGGTCACCGCCAACCTGCCGTTCCTGCAGGGCCAGCTGGCGCTGACCCCGACCCAGGGCAGCTGGCTGGTGGCCGCCTATGCCATGGTGAATGTCACCGCCAACCTGCTGGCCTTCAAGTTCCGCCAGCAGTACGGCATCCGCCTGTTCGCAGAGATCGGGCTGGGCCTGTACGCGGCACTGGCGGTGCTGCACCTGTTCGTCGGCAGCTTCGAGACCACGATGCTGACCCGCGCCGCCAGCGGCTTCGCGGGTGCGGCCTGTTCGACACTGGGCACGCTGTACATGCTGCAGGCGCTGCCGCGCCGCTTTACCGGCAATCTGCTGGTGGTCGGCGTCGGCCTCTCGCAGCTGGCGGTGCCGATCGCCTGGATCGTCTCGCCAGGCCTGGTCGATACCGGCCAGTGGCACCAGCTGTATTCCTTCGAAGCCGGGTTGGCGCTGTGCGCGTTTGCCGCCGTGGTGGTGCTGAAGCTGCCGCCCGGCATCCAGGTGAAGGCCTTCGAACCGCTGGACTTCCTCACGTTCGCCCTGCTTGCACCGGCCGTCGCGCTGCTGGTGATCGTGCTGGCGCAGGGCTACACCCGCTGGTGGCTCAACACGCCGTGGCTGGGCTGGGCCCTGGTCGCCTCGATCGTGCTGTCCACCACCGCCTTCATCATCGAGCACTACCGGCGCAATCCGCTGCTGCAGACACGCTGGCTGGCCAGCCTGCCCGTACTGCATTTCATCGTCGGCGCCTTCCTGATCCGCTTTCTGACCACCGAGCAGTCCTACGGCGTGGTCAACCTAATGCGCACGCTCGGCATGGGCCCTGATCAGTTGCGGCCGCTGTTCGTGGTGATTCTCGCCGGCGTGGTCACCGGTATCGCCGGCACTGCACTGACTTTCGGGCCCAAACGGCTGATCCCGCAGCTGCTGATGGCGATCCTGCTGCTGGGCGCCGCCGCGTTCTTCGACCAGCACCGCACCAGCATGGATCGGCCGCACGACTTCTACGCCAGCCAGTTCCTGGCCTCGGTCGGTGCCGGCATGTTCATGGGCCCGTTGATCATGCTCGGCATTTCCGCCGCGCTGAAACAGGGCGTGGACCACATGATCACCTTCCTGGTGACGCTGTCGATCACGCAGACGCTGGGCGGCCTGGCCGGCTCGGCGGTGCTGGGCACCTTCCAGCTGCATCGCGAGCAGTTGTATTCCAGCGCGCTGACCAGCCAGCTCGACCCAGCCGACCCGGTGGTGGCACAGCGCCTGCGCATCCAACAGCAGCTGTACGTCGCCCAGATCACCGATCCGGTGCTGCGCAGCGCGCAGGGCAGCGCGCAGTTGGCGCAGACGACGCGCCGCGAAGCCAACGTACGCGGCTTCAATGATGTGTTCACGCTGAGCGGTTGGTTGGCCATCGGCTTCCTGTGCTGGTTGCTGCTGCTGTCGCTGCGCACCGCCGTGCTCAAGCAATGGCGCAAGCGCCACCCCACTTCCCCCGCTGTGGCCACGCCGGCCGCGCCCCGCTGAGTTCTCGACCATGCCTCCCGTCCCGCCCCGACCCGACGACGCCGACAACGTAACCCCACCGCCGCCGACCGACGCGGCGCCTGCCCCTACGCCGGTAGAACCCGCTGTCGCGCCGAAGTACCTCAAGCCCAGCGCGCGCAGCGTGGTGGTGATGGTGGTGGTGGCCCTGCTGGGCATTGCGCTGATCCTGCGCGCCTGGCACCTGTGGCCGTTCACCAGCAGCGTGATGGTGACCGACAACGCGTATGTACGCGGACAGATCACGGTGATGGCGCCACAGGTCAACGGCTATGTGACCGAGGTGCTGGTGAAGGACTTCCAGCACGTGAAGGAAGGCGAGCCGCTGCTGCGCATCGATGACCGCATCTATGCGCAGCGGGTCGCCCAGGCGCAGGCGGCGCTGGACAGCGCACGCGCGGCCCTGGCCAACTCAGACCAGTCCCAGGCGCAGAACCGTGCGCAGATTGCCTCCGCCCGCGCCACGTTGTCGGCTGGGCAGGCGGAGCTGCAACGCTCACGCAACGAGACCAAGCGCTACGAGGAACTGGCCGCGCAGCAGCTGGTGTCGATCAACGATCGCGACAAGTTCCGCACCGCGCAGGCCTCGGCGCAGGCCAGCGTGCAGCAGTCGCAGGCGCAGATCCGCATCGCCGAGGAGACCCTGGTATCGACCCAGGTAGCGCGCAAGAGCCTGGAGGCCCAGGTGGAGAGCGCGCAGGCGCAGCTGGAACTGGCGCGCATCGATCTGGCCAACACGGTGATCCACGCGCCGCGCGACGGCCAGATCAGCGAAGCCAGCGTACGCGTGGGCCAGTACGTCGCCGCCGGTTCGCAGCTGCTGTTCCTGGTACCCGACACGCTGTGGGTGGTGGCCAACTACAAGGAAGGCCAGACCTGGGGGATGGCGATCGGCCAGCCGGCCACGTTCTCGGTGGACGCGTTCCAGGGGCAGGTGCTGCGGGGCCGCGTGCAGGAGATCGCGCCCGCCACCGGGTCGGAATTCAGCGTGCTGCGCCCGGACAATGCCAGCGGCAACTTCACCAAGGTGGTGCAGCGGCTGCCGGTGCGGATATCGATCAACAAAGGCCAGAAGCTGGCCGCGCAGCTGCGCCCCGGCATGTCGGTGATCGTGCGGGTGGATACCCGTTCCAAGGCGATGGACTAAGACGCGGGCCCTGTCGTGCCGATATGAAACGGGGTCAGATCCCTTTGCCAATGGCAAAGGAATCTGACCCCAATCCCAGAATGCCGGCCAGCGGCCGGCACTACCATTGCGTTAGCCGGCGCAGCGCGCGCAGAGGCCATGCACTTCCAGGGTCTGCGCCTGCGGTTGGAAACCCAGCTCCTTGGCACGCTTCTCCAGCTGGGTGACGATCTCGCGGTCTTCCAGCTCCACCGCGCTGTGGCAGCTGTTGCAGATCAGGAACGGCACCGAATGCGCGGCGCTGCTGGGATGGTGGCAGGCCACGAAGGCATTCACCGATTCCAGCTTGTGCACGAAGCCATTGGCCATCAGGAAGTCGAGGGCGCGGTACACGGTGGGCGGGGCATCAGCACCCACGCCCTTGCCGTTGCGCACCCACTCCAGCAGCTCGTACGCCTTGACCGGCTTGCCGGCCTCGGCGATCAGCTTCAGCACGTTGGCGCGGATCGGGGTCAGGCGCAGCCCGCGTTCGCGCGAGACGCGCTCGACCACCGCCACGAAGTCCGATGCGTCGTGGACGTGGTGGTGCGGGGCGGTACAGGCAGTGGCGGTCTTGGCGGGCATGCGTGTTCTCCGGTTCGGGCCTGGCAAGGATGCCTCAGGCCGTTGCTACCTTGGTGATGGCCACATCAATGCGTTTCAAGGCCTGCTCGCGGCCGGCCAGGTAAACGGTATGGGAAATGTCAGGGCTGACCTGGGTGCCGGTGATGGCCACGCGCAGCGGCTGGGCGACCTTGCCCATGCCGATTTCCAGCGCTGCGGCCGCCTCGTGCAGGGCGACGCCCACCGACTCGGCGGTCCATTCCGGCAGGGCGGCCAGCAGCTCGCGGGCCTTGCCCAGCGCCACCTCGGCACCGGCCTTGAAGTGCTTGGCCACCGCCGCTTCGTCGTACTCGGTCAGCGGCTGGTACCAGACCACGGCCTTCTCGGCCATTTCCTTCAGGGTCTGCACGCGTTCACGCAGGGCGATCACCACGTCCTCCGGGGCCGGGCCAGCGGCCACGTCCAGGCCCAGCTTCTGCAGCTGGTAGACCAGGTGCGGCACGATCGCGGACACGTCCTCGGTCTTCAGGAAGTGCTGGTTGACCCAGCCCAGCTTGGCCATGTCCAGGCGCGAGGCCTTGGAATTGCAGTCCTTCACGTCGAACAGATCGATCAGTTCCTGGCGGCTGAACAGCTCCTGGTCACCGTGCGACCAGCCCAGGCGGGCCAGGTAGCTCAGCAGCGCGTCCGGCAGGTAGCCGGCGTCCTTGTACTGCATCACGTCGGCCGCGCCGGTGCGCTTGGACAGCTTGGCGCCCTGCTCGTCCAGGATCATCGGCATGTGGCCGAACTTCGGCACCGGGGCCCCGATGCCTTCGTACAGGTTGATCTGGCGCGGGGTGTTGTTGATGTGGTCGTCGCCGCGGATGACCTCGGTGATGCCCATGTCCCAGTCGTCCACCACCACCGCGAAGTTGTAGGTGGGGTAGCCGTCCGGGCGGAAGATGACCATGTCATCCAGCTCGCTGTTGGCGATCTCGATACGGCCCTTGATCAGGTCGTCGAACACCACCGTGCCTTCCAGCGGGTTCTTGAAGCGGATGACGCGGTTCGGATCATCCCTGCGCGGCAGGCCCAGGTCACGCGCGGCACCGTTGTAGCGCGGCTTCTCCTGCCTGGCCATGGCGGCCTCGCGCATCGCGTCAAGCTCTTCGCGGGTCTCGTATGCGTAATACGCCTTGCCGTCGGCCACCAGCTGTTCGGCCACTTCCAGGTAACGGGCGACGCGGTCGGTCTGGTAGATCGGGCCTTCGTCATAGTCCAGGCCCAGCCACTCCATCGCCTCTAGGATCGCGTCGATCGCGCCCTGGGTGCTGCGTTCACGGTCGGTGTCCTCGATGCGCAGCACGAACTCGCCGCCACGGTGGCGGGCCTCCAGCCAGCAGTACAGCGCAGTGCGGGCACCACCGATGTGCAGGTAGCCGGTGGGACTGGGGGCGAAGCGGGTGCGGCAGGTCATGGACGGCTCGAGGAACGGGAATCCCCCGATTTTACCAGCCCTCCGCCCCCGACGGAAAAAGGGGACGGAGGGGATTAAGTCGCGATTGCCCAGCCTGGGGCGCTGCAACCGGGAAACGGAGGGGAGAAACGACTTAATCCCCTCCGTCCCCTTTTACGGTTCCACCTTGCGCGGGAACGGCTGCTCGCGCATCGCGGCGTTGTAGGCGAACGAGGCGACGATGGCTGCGGCCTGCTTCAGGTCTTCCGGTTCGGCGTGGTCCCAGGTGTCCAGGTGGCTGTGGTGGACATTGGTGAAGTAGTCCAGCCGGTCCTGGATGAACTGGAAGCCCGGCAGGCCGATGCGGTCGAAGCTGATGTGGTCGGTGCTGCCGGTGTTGCGGGTGGCCACGGTGGTGGCACCCACGTCATGGAACGGCGCCAGCCAGGCTTCGAAGATCGGCATCGCCGCAAGGTTTTCCTGCGCATAGATGCCGCGGAAGCGGCCCGAGCCGTTGTCCATGTTGAAGTAGACCTGGAACTTGCCGTAATCGCGGGTCTTCTGCAGCGCGCCGGTGGGCTCGCGCAGCGAGGCCGGCAGCGCCTTCTGCGCCGGGTCGGTGGGTTCCGGGAAACGACCGAAGTGCTTGGCCACATAAGCCTGCGAGCCGATCAGGCCCTGTTCCTCACCGCTCCACAGCGCCACGCGGATGGTGCGCCTGGGCTTGGCGCCGGTGGCCTTGAGGATGCGCATCGCCTCCATCATCACCGCCACGCCAGCCGCGTTGTCGGCCGCACCGGTACCGCTGTGCCAGGAATCCAGGTGCGCGCCGATCATCACCACTTCATCGGGCTTGCTGCTGCCACGGATCTCGGCCAGCGTGTTGTAACCGGGCTGGTCGGCCTCATCGGTGAAGCGTGCTGCCACATCCACGCGCAGGCGCACCGTCTGCTTGGCCTCCAGCGCGCGCACCAGCGGATTGAAGTGCTCGCTGATCATCGCCAGCTCGGGGATGCCCACCGACTCGCCGGCCTTGCGCGAACCACCACCGGCAACGCGGATGATGCCGTTGTCCCAGCTGCTGATGCTGATCGAGGCCAGCGCGCCTTCTTCCACGAAGAACGCATTGACCTTGGTCGCCAGCTGCTGGCGTTCCTGGTACTCCTTGACCCGCTTGGCGCGCTCGGCGGTGGCGTCCTTGTCCTTGGGCAGGGTGAATTCCTGCAGGCCTTCCAGCGAGGTGGCGTCGTGGCGATGCGAATCCGCCTCGGTGCCGCGCTTGTACTCGCGCGCCTCGCCCAGCAGCAGGATCTTGCCGCGCAGCTTGCCGCGGTACTTCTCGATGTCTTCGGGCTTCTTGATCTCGACCTGGACCAGCTCGCCTTCAACCGGCCCCTTGGTGCCCGGCGTCCAGGCCTTGGGCAATGCATGCAGCGGCTGCACGCGGTCGCCCAGCATCTCCACGCTCGCCGAAGTGAACTCCCAGCCGCGCCCGAAGTCGTCGAAGGCCTCGTCGTGGACGTTGTCCAGCTTCCATTCGTTGAACTTGCCGCGGGTCCAGGCGTTGGCGCGACCCATCGCCGGCGAG
Source organism: Stenotrophomonas sp. YJH_SMC_54 (assembly GCF_059368435.1). Classification (NCBI taxonomy): domain Bacteria; kingdom Pseudomonadati; phylum Pseudomonadota; class Gammaproteobacteria; order Lysobacterales; family Lysobacteraceae; genus Stenotrophomonas; species Stenotrophomonas sp. YJH_SMC_54. The sequence goes on from NZ_JCAFRS010000006.1 coordinate 262,381, forward strand.
TTGGTCAGGCGCGGGCCGATGCGCTCGGTGAGATAGCTGAAGGTGTCCATCACCTGCGAGCGGTGGAAGGCCTCCTGGCGGATGCGGCTGACCATGTCCAGGTCCACCGTCTCGCGCTGCTGCGCTGCTGCATTGCCACCCATCGCCAGCGCTGCGGCCAGCATGCCCCACTTCAACACATCGCACCCCTGCCCTTCGGCTCGATCATCAACTCGTCGAGTCTAGCCAGCGGGGGCGCGGGGATACCGTCCCATCGGTCATGGGCGGGAGCGTGCGAACCAAGGTTCGCACTCACACCAGTAGATCCACGCCATGTGTGGATGAACAGCCCAATCACCCGCTCCACCCCAGCCACAACTGTGCCCGTTCCGGCAGCAGCAGCAACCAGTGCCGCCGGTCGATGCTGCTGCAGCCGTACACCGCCGCGTGTGCCGGCCAGTCATCCGGAAGGCCGCCGATACCGATCTCGGCCAGCGCCTCCGCCCCGGCCTTCCATGGCCGGTAGCGCGGCACCCGGCCAGCCACCGCGCCGCGTCCCTGCCGAGCGCCCTGCAGCCAGCGCAATCCCTGCCCCTGCAATCCTTCGCAGGTCACCGCCGCCAGCTGGAAGCGGACCAGGCCGGGGGCGATCCGCGCCCCCGGCAGGGCCGCCAGCACGCCATGTGCCTGCAGCAGCGCATCCACTTCCAGCAGGGCCGGAATGCCCTGCCGTGCCCGTTGCCGCAATCCCTGGCGCCAGCCCATGGCCTGCTCCTTACTTCAGTTCCGCGCCGAGCGCGTACCAGTCGACCCGGCGGGTCACCCACATCGCCAGCGCCAGGATCACGAACAGCAGCAGCGAACCCATCAACAGCGCGTTGTTCTCCGACACCAGCAGGCCATACAGCGCGCCGTACAGCACGGTCAGCAGCGCAGCGAAGCCGAGGCCGCGCTTCCAGTGGCCCAGCACATTGGCCAGGTACACCGCCTGCAGGCCAATACAGGCCACGGCCGATACCAGGTAGGCCTTCCAGAACGCGATGTGCTCGGACAGGCTGATCAGCAGCAGGAAGAAGATCGCCAGCGCCAGGCCCACCATCAGGTACTGCAACGGGTGGATGCGCAGCGACTTGATCAGCTCGAACAGGATGAAGCCGACGAAGGTGAGCAGCACGAACAGCACGCCGTATTTCGAGGCACGGTCGGCCTGGGTGTAGGTATCGACCGGATCGACCAGCGACACCGTCACCGCCTGCGATTCGACCGCACCATCATTGCGCAGCTGGCGCTGGGCATCGGAGGCCAGCGAGGACACCGCCCAGCGTGCATCGAAGCCCTGCGCATCGACGCGTCGCTCATTGGGCAGGAACGCACCGCTGAACGACGGATGCGGCCAGCTCGAACGCAGCGCGATGTGGGTGTCATCGCCCACCGGCACCACCGACAGCATGCGGCTGCCATCCAGGCGCAGCTCCAGTTCAACCGTGCTGGCAGCCAGCGTGCCGCCCTGATCCGCAGCGAAACCGGCCACCGGTGCGTGCAGGCCTCGCCCCACCTCGCTGGCCGCGCCAACGCCCGGCAGCAACCGCAGCTGCTTGCCATCCACGCGCAGGTTCGGCGTACCCACCAGGCCCCGCACATCGGATACACCAACCGCGACATACGGCTGGCCGTAACTGCGGCCGGCCTTCACCGGATAGTCGTCTGCGGCGAAGGTCGCCTTCATCTGGCCGTTCCAGCTGTACACCGGTACCTTGAACAGGCCGACTTCGCGCTGGCTCGGCAGCATCTCGCCGCCGACCTCCAGCGACGCCGGCATCTGCAGCCAGTGCCCCTCGGTGACCTGTATCTCGGTCTTCTTGACGCCCAGCGGGTCGACCAGTTCAACCTGCTTGCGTTCCACCCATGGCACCACCCGCACCGGGCCCACCAGCTGCTGTGCACCGGCGCGGCTGTCGGCCACCCGCGAGAACGCCTCGTCGCGGTATGCGCTGCGTTCGTTGATGACCCCGCGGATCATGGTCAGCGGCACCAGCAGCAGCAGGATCAGCCCGCCGACAATGGCGAACCTCAGCAGCATCTTCAGGGATTTCATGGTCCATCCTCGTTGGAGAGGGCTGCAGGATGGACCGCTGGGGTGAGCAGGGTTTGTGGCGAATTTGAAGCGAGTGTGAAGTCAGCGGCGCGGGCGCTGGCCCGGCGCACCCGATGGCAGCCACAGGCTGGCCACGGTGCCGCCGCCCTCGCGGACGTCGACACTGGCGCGTCCATCGTGGAGGCGCGCGACTTCCTGCACGAATGGCAGGCCCAGGCCGGAACTGCGCCGCCCGCTGCCGGGCCGCGCCAGCGAATAGAAGCGTTCGAACACCCGTTCGCGCGCATAGTCCGGGATGCCGGTGCCGCGGTCGGCCACCTGCAGGCGCACGCCCTGTCCATCCACCTCGGCCTGCAGCGCGATCTCCGCGCCGGACGGCGAGAAGGCAATCGCGTTGTCGATCAGGTTGTGCAGCGCCTGCCGCAGCAGGTAGCCGTCGCCCTGCACCCGCAGGTCGGGCACGTTGCCGATGTGGACCCGCACACCGGCCGCCTGTGCACGCACCTGCGCGGCCGCGGCCGCATCGGCCAGCAATGCCGGCAATGCAATCGGGTCGCGGGTCTGCAGCCAGCCGTGCTGTTCCACTTCGGCCAGCGCCAGCAGCTTGTCGATGGTCTCGGTCAGCCGCTCCTGCTGATCGACAATGCTGCGCGCGAAATGCACGCGGTCCGCTTCGGGCAACGGCTCCTGCAGCAGTTCGGCGGCACCGCGGATCGCCGCCAGCGGGCTCTTCATCTCGTGCGTCAGCGACTGCACGTACTGCTCGACGTAGGCCTTGCCTTCGAGCTTGCGGCGCATCGTTTCCAGCGCCTGGCCGAGATCGCCGATCTCGTCGCGACGGCGCCGTGGTGGTGGCACCGGTTCGCCCGCGCTGACCGCGCGTGCATAGCGGCTGAGCTGGCCGAGGCCAGTGGTCAGCCACATCGTCACCAGCACGCCGACCAGCGCCGACAATCCGATGAGCCAGGCACCGCGCTCGATGATGGCGCGCTGGCTGGCGGCGATGAACGGATCGATGCTGCGGTTGGGCTGGGCCAGGCTGAGCACGCCGATCAGGGTGCGGCCATCGGCCGGGTCGTATACCGGCGCCGCCACATGCATCACCGTATCGCCTTCCTCGCCCGGAATCTCGGGGCTGGAACGGGCACCGTATTCGCCACGCAGGGTGCGGTAGACATCATTCCAGCGCGAATTGTCGCGGCCAAGGTCACGGCCCAGCGAGTCGTAGATGACGATGCCTTTGGCATCGGTGATGGTCACCCGGTAATCCAGCGAGCGCTTCGGGAACCGCCAGACCATTGCCTTCAGGTCGCGCTGCCGTGCCTTGGCCAGGTTGCGGGTGAAACTGCCGCTGCGGATGGTGCCGTCCTTGACGTCGGCGGCGGCCATCTCGGCCAGCACGTTGGCCGCATCGACCAGGGTCGATTCCATCGCCTGGCGCACACCCGGCTTCACTTCGTTGACGAACACGCGCATCACGAAGAAGGCCGCGATGCCGGTGATCAGGAAGAAGCCCAGGAACAGCTTCAGCACCAGGCGCATCGGCTAGACCTCCAGCGCGTAGCCAAGGCCACGGTGGGTGCGGATCGGGTCGTCGCTGGCACCGGCCGCGCGCAGCTTGGCACGCAGCGTCTTTACATGGGTATCGACGGTGCGGTCGGCACTGTCGGCGCTGCTGTCCCAGCCACGGTCCATCAGCTGGGCACGGCTGAGGATGGCACCGGGTCGCTGCAGCAGCGCCTCCAGCAGCGCGTACTCGTAGCGGGTCAGGTCCAGTGCCTGGCCACGGAAGCGGATGCGCCGGCCTTCGCGGTCGATGGCGAACGCGCCATGTTCCTGCCAGCCTGCATCGGCGCTGGGCGCTGCGATGACCGGCGCCGCACGGCGCAGGCGCGCACGCACCCGCGCCACCAGCTCGCGCGGCGAGAACGGCTTGGTCATGTAGTCGTCGGCGCCCAGCTCCAGGCCGAGCACCCGGTCCACTTCATCATTGCGGGCGGTCAGGAAGATCACCGGCAGCTGCGCCGCCGGCCCGGGCTGCGCGCGCAGCCGCCGGCACACCTCGAATCCGCCCAGGTCGGGCAGGCCCACGTCCAGCACCACCACGTCGATATCCCCGGCCTGCAGCCGCTGCAGCGCCTCCCCGCCCAACAGGCAGTGGCTGGCGGCATAGCCATCGCTGCGCAGCGCATAGAGCACGGTTTCGGCGATGGCGGCTTCGTCCTCGACTACCAGGACATGGGCAACGGGAGCTGTCATGGCGCGCAGCATAGCCGCTGCGGCCGCCGCCCCGTACACTGCCGCCCATGAACTATCGCCACGCCTTCCATGCCGGCAACCACGCCGATGTGCTCAAGCACATCGTGCAGCTGGCCCTGATCGACAGCTTCAAGCGCAAGGACAGCCCGTTCTTCGTGCTCGACACCCACGGCGGTGCCGGCCGCTACCTGCTGGCCAGCGAAGAGAGCCGCAAGACCCTGGAGGCCGAATCCGGGATCATGCGGCTGATGGCCCAGCCCAAGCTGCCGGAGGTGGTCGAGCGCTACCTGAAGGCGGTCCAGGCCGACAACCCGGTCGGCGCGCTGACCAACTACCCGGGCTCGCCGCTGCTGAGCGCACAGGCGATGCGTGCCCAGGACCGCATGGCGGTCTGCGAGCTGCAGGAAGCCGAAACGGCCATGCTGAAGGCCCTGTTTGCCCATGACAGCCGCGTCGATGTGCGCGCTGGCGATGGCTATGCACTGCTGCGCTCGCTGCTGCCGCCGAAGTTCAACGGCAGCAAGATCGGTCGTGGCCTGGTGCTGATCGATCCGCCGTACGAGGCGCAGGACGCCGAATACCAGAACATCCTGGCAGCCCTGGCCGAGACCCTGGCACGCTGGCCGCAGGCCACGTGTGCCGTCTGGTTCCCGATCAAGCAGCGCCGCACCATCCTGCATTTCCTGCGCAAGGCCACTGCCCTGCCGGTCAAGTCGGCGATGACGATCGAGTTCCTGGTGCGCCCGGACGACTCGCCGCTGCGCCTCAACGGCAGCGGCATGCTGTTGCTCAACCCGCCGTGGCAGTTCGACCGGGTGGTCGGCCCGGCCCTGCCGGCGCTGCGCCAGCACCTGGGCGAACCGGGGGCCAGCACCCGCCTGGATTGGCTCAAAGCCCCCGAATAACGGCCTTCACGAGGCTGTACCGCCGTGAGCCTTTCGTTCACGGAATGCAGCCCCGGTGATGCCACAATCGATGGACCACCAAGGAATCACCCGGTATGGCCACTCGCAACCGCATGCCGCCCTGGCATGAGATCTTCAAGGCTCCCAGCGGCCACGAGCTGCTGATCCGCCCCATCCGCCCGGAAGACGGCGCACCGCTGCAAGCGGCGTTCAGCCTGTTCGGGCCGGAAGAAATCCGTGATCGTTTCCTGCAGGCGGTGACCGAGCTGTCACCGGAAACCACCCAGCGCCTGACCCACCCCAATCCCAAGACCGAGATCACCCTGGTCGCAGCCGAGTCCCTGCCCGCTGGCGAAGCGGTGGTCGGCGCGGTCGCCCGGGCCTCGATCATCCCCGGTACCCGTGAAGCCGAGTACGCGATCCTGATCAGCCGCTTCCTCATTGGCCAGGGCCTGGGCCGGCAGCTGATGCGCAAGCTGGTGAAGTGGGGCCGCGGCAAGTACCTCGACCGCCTGTATGGCGACGTTGCCGCCGAGAACGAGCCGATGAAGCAGCTGGCCGCCTCGCTGGGCTTCAAGCCGGTGCCGCACCCGACCGGTGCCGAAGGCCTGGTGCGGATGGTGCTGGAGCTGGACAACTGACGGATGCGCCGGGCCCTGCCCGGCCATGCCTCCCGGTAGTGCCGGCCGCTGGCCGGCATTGTGTTCCCCCAACGGCACGTGAGGCCGTCGGCAAACGGCCGGCACGACCCACCGGGCTTCGATCGGGCTTCTGCTAAAATCCGGGGTCCATGTCGCGTACCTCATACCCCGCCCCGCCGCTGCCGCGCGCCGGCCAGCTCCGCGCCTGGTGGCGCGCCCCCGCCTCGCCGACCGCCCTGGCCTGGTACCTGGCCCAGGCCGCGCGTGCGCATGACGCCCCGCTGCTGGTGATCGCCCGTGACAACCACGGTGCCAACCAGCTCGAAGCCGACCTGCAGACCCTGCTTGGCGGTGACCCGGCCCTGCCGGTGGTCGCCTTCCCGGACTGGGAAACCCTGCCGTACGACCGCTTCAGCCCGCATCCGGACATCATCTCGCAGCGCTTGTCCGCCCTGCACCGCCTGCCGGCGCTGAAGCGCGGCCTGGTGATCGTGCCGGTGCAGACCCTGCTGCAGCAGCTGGCCCCGCGCAGCTATGTGATCGGTGGCAGCTTTGACCTGAAAGTCGGCCAGCGCCTGGACCTGGAAGCCGAGAAGCGTCGCCTGGAAAGCGCCGGCTACCGCAACGTGCCGCAGGTGATGGACCCAGGTGACTTCGCGGTGCGCGGCGGCCTGCTCGACGTGTTCCCGATGGGCGCCGACGAGCCGCTGCGGGTAGAACTACTGGACGAGGACATCGACTCGATCCGTGCCTTCGATCCGGAAAGCCAGCGTTCGCTGGACAAGGTCGAGGCGGTGCACATGCTGCCCGGCCGCGAAGTGCCGATGGACGAGGCCAGCATCGCACGCGTGCTGGCCACGCTGCGCGAGCGTTTCGATGTGGATACCCGGCGCAGTTCGCTGTACCAGGATCTGAAGTCCGGGCTGGCCCCGGCCGGCGTCGAGTACTACCTGCCGCTGTTCTTCGAACGCACCGCAACCCTGTTCGACTACCTGCCCGACGGCAGCCTGCCGGTGGTCTGTACCGGTGCGTATGAAGCGTCCGTCGCGTTCTGGGCGCAGACCGCGGACCGCTATGAGCAGCGCCGCCATGATGTGGAGCGCCCGCTGCTGCCGCCTTCGGCGTTGTACCTGTCGCCGGAGCTGCTGCGCGAGCGCCTGAACGATGCCCCGCGCATCGAGGTGTGGTCGGCTGACCACGCGCGCATCGCCGATGCCCACGCGCTGGGTGACCAGCCGCTGCCGCCGCTGCCGGTGGCCGCGCGCGAGGCCCCCGCTGGCGACGCGCTGAAATCCTTCCTCGGCCACTATCCGGGCCGGGTACTGATCGCCGCCGATTCGCCCGGGCGTCGCGAGGCCCTGCTGGAAGTGCTGCAGGCCGCCGAGCTGAAGCCGCCGGTGGTGGCCGACCTGCCCAGCTTCCTCGCCGACGATGCGCGCTTCGCGATCGCGGTGGCACCGCTGGAAGATGGCTTCGCACTGGACGATCCGCGCATCGCGGTGCTGACCGAGCGCCAGCTGTTCCCCGAGCGCGCCGGCAGCACCCGCCGCACGCGCCGTGCCGGCCGCGAGCCGGAAGCGATCATCCGCGACCTCGGCGAACTGACCGAGGGTGCACCGATCGTGCACGAGGACCATGGTGTCGGCCGCTACCGTGGCCTGATCGCGATGGACGTCGGCGGCATGCCCGGCGAGTTCCTCGAAATCGAATACGCCAAGGGCGACCGCCTGTATGTGCCGGTCGCCCAGCTGCACCTGATCAGCCGCTACTCCGGCGCTTCAGCGGAAACCGCGCCGCTGCATTCGCTCGGTGGCGAGCAGTGGAGCAAGGCCAAGCGCAAGGCCGCCGAAAAGGTTCGCGACGTCGCTGCCGAACTGCTGGAGATCCAGGCCCGTCGCCAGGCGCGTGCCGGCCTGGCACTGCAGGTGGACCGTGCGATGTACGAGCCGTTCGCAGCCGGATTCCCGTTCGAGGAAACCCCCGATCAGCTGGCCGCCATCGACGCCACCCTGCGCGACCTCGCCAGCAGCCAGCCGATGGACCGTGTGGTCTGCGGCGACGTCGGTTTCGGCAAGACCGAGGTGGCGGTGCGTGCGGCATTCGCCGCCGCCAGTGCCGGCAAGCAGGTGGCCGTGCTGGTGCCGACTACGCTGCTGGCCGAACAGCATTACCGCAACTTCCGCGACCGCTTCGCCGATTACCCGCTGAAGGTCGAGGTGCTGTCGCGCTTCAAGAGCACCAAGGAGATCAAGGCCGAGCTGGAAAAGGTCGCTGCCGGCACCATCGACGTCATCGTCGGCACCCATCGCCTGCTGCAGCCCGACGTGAAGTTCAAGGACCTGGGCATGGTCATCGTCGACGAAGAGCAGCGTTTCGGCGTGCGCCAGAAGGAAGCCCTGAAGGCGCTGCGCGCCAACGTGCACCTGCTGACCCTGACCGCCACGCCGATCCCGCGCACCTTGAACATGGCCATGGCCGGCCTGCGTGACCTGTCGATCATCGCCACGCCGCCGCCGAACCGGCTGGCGGTGCAGACCTTCATCACCCAGTGGGACAACGCGCTGCTGCGCGAAGCCTTCCAGCGCGAGCTGGCACGTGGCGGCCAGCTGTACTTCCTGCACAACGACGTGGAAAGCATCGGCCGCATGCAGCGCGAGCTGTCCGAGCTGGTGCCGGAAGCGCGCATCGGCATCGCCCACGGGCAGATGCCCGAGCGCGAGCTGGAAAAGGTGATGCTGGACTTCCAGAAGCAGCGCTTCAACGTGCTGCTGTCGACCACGATCATCGAATCGGGCATCGACATCCCCAACGCCAACACCATCATCATCAACCGCGCCGACCGCTTCGGCCTGGCCCAGCTGCACCAGCTGCGTGGCCGCGTGGGCCGTTCGCACCACCGTGCCTACGCCTACCTGATCACCCCCGACCGCCGCGCGATCACCCCCGACGCTGAGAAGCGCCTGGAAGCGATCGCCTCGATGGACGAGTTGGGCGCCGGCTTCACCCTGGCCACGCACGATCTGGAGATCCGCGGTGCCGGCGAACTGCTCGGCGAGGACCAGAGCGGGCAGATGGCCGAGGTCGGCTTCAGCCTGTACACCGAGCTTCTGGAGCGCGCGGTACGCAGCATCAAGCAGGGCAAGCTGCCCGACCTGGATGCCGGCGAGGAAGTGCGTGGTGCCGAGGTCGAGCTGCATGTGCCGGCATTGATCCCGGAAGACTACCTGCCGGACGTGCATACCCGCCTGACCCTGTACAAGCGTATTTCCAGCGCGCGCGACAGCGATGCGCTGCGCGAACTGCAGGTGGAGATGATCGATCGCTTCGGCCTGCTGCCGGATGCGGCCAAGCACCTGTTCGCCATCGCCGAGCTGAAGCTGAAAGCCAACGCGCTGGGCATCCGCAAGCTGGACCTGGGTGAGAACGGTGGCCGCATCGTGTTTGAGTCCAAGCCGAACATCGATCCGATGGCGGTGATCCAGCTGATCCAGAAACAGCCAAACCTCTATGCCATGGAAGGGCCCGACAAGCTTCGCATCAAGCATCCGCTGCCGTTGCCGGAGGACCGCTTCAACGCGGCCCGCGCCCTTCTGACCACCCTCGCCCCGGGTTGATCGCCCCCGAACACCCCGCACCGGTCCCCACCCGGTGCGGGCGGATGACCATGTTTCCTGACGCCGTACCCGCCCCCGACCTGCTGCATGCACAGGCCTGCCTGATCGATGCCCTCTCGATGTCGCTGCAGATGCGCGACGCTTACACCCGCCACCATTGCGACCGCGTTGGCCTGCTCGCGCAGCGCCTGGCCACGCACTGCGATCTCGATGACGATGCCTGTTCGCAGATCGGCCTGGCCGCGCGCTTCCATGACATCGGCAAGATCGGCATTCCCGACGATGTACTGCTGACACCGCGCCGGCATACCGACGAAGAACGCGCGATCATGCGCGAGCATCCGGTGCGCGGTGAACACATCTTCCTGGCCACCGGCCGCAGCGATGCGGCACCGGTTGCGCGGCTGATCCGCGCCCATCACGAGGCGTTCGATGGCAGTGGCTATCCCGATGGGCTGCGCGGCGAGAGCATTCCGTTGGGCTCGCGCATCGTCACCGTTGCGGATGCCTATGACGCGATGACCAGCGTGCGTCCCTACCGTGCCGCGATGGAAAACGAGACGGCACTGCGCATCATCGACGAGCAATCCGGTGGTCTGATCGACCCTTACGTTCTGCAACGCTTCCATCGCCTGCTGGCGCAGGAACCTGAGCTGGCCTGAGATCTTCCCGCACGTGAAACGACCCGGCGGTAGAGTCGACTGTTAGTTGTGTAAACCCACCACGTTGTTCAGCAGGACTCTGGAAATAGGTGGCTGGCCACCGATCCCCATGTGAGGGCGGTGCCAGTTGTAGTGGTGCAGCCATTGGGTCAGCACGGAATTGCGCTGG